>JAYVZR010000413.1:0-9456 GCA_043783135.1 Ferruginibacter sp.
CCATTGCTAGAACTTGATATTGATCCAAAATTAGTACAATATATAAAACTGGCTGAAATGCAAACCGGCCTGGGATCAGAAAATGTAAGGGCTCCAAGATTAGTACTGGAAGGAAAAGAAAGAGCCGAAATTTTAAAGATAATTAACCACGGAATTGCAACCAGGCCCACATTGAAATAATTTAATAAATACCAAACGATTCCTTTCGTATTGCATCATAATCAAGTAATATGTTTATAGAAACAACTTCAGAAGAAATTGAAAAAATCATGCAGGATGCATGGAATGCCTTTCATATCTACAGAAAATTTTCTCTTAAAAAAAGAGCAGGATTTATGAGAGGCATTGCGGTAGAATTGGAAAACTGCGGCGATACATTAATTCATACTGCAATGAGTGAAACCAATTTACCTGAAGCAAGGCTTCGTGGGGAAAGAGCAAGAACTATATTTCAATTAAACAGTTACGGTACAGCTTGTGAAAATGGTGAATGGCTGGGGGTATGTATTGATACTGCCATTCCTGATAAAGCACCTCCTAAACCTGATATCAGAAAAACATTGGTGCCTGTTGGCCCTGTTGTAGTTTTTGGCGCTAGTAATTTCCCTTTTGCATATTCAACTGCAGGTGGCGATACCGGATGTGCTTTTGCTGCAGGTTGCCCTGTGATTGTAAAAGCGCATCCGGCGCATCCAGCAACTTCAGAGATAGTTGCAAATGCAATATTATTGGCTGCAAATAAATACAACATGCCTAAAGGAACTTTTGCGCATGTACATGGAGCTGGTTTTGAAACAGGCAAGGCATTGGTAACACACCGATATACAAAGGCTGTTGGTTTTACAGGTTCGTATACAGGGGGTAAACAATTATTCGATTGGGGTAATCAGCGCAAGGAACCAATTCCTGTTTTTGCAGAAATGGGCAGTATCAATCCTGTTTTTTTATTGCCAGAAAAATTAAAGACATCTGCTGCTGAAATTGCACAACTATGTGCGGGTTCTATAACTTTAGGAGCAGGCCAGTTTTGTACAAATCCAGGATTAATTATTGGCATTGAAAGTGATGCCCTGCAAACCTTTATTCATGATTTAGGTAAAGCCATTCAAAAAATTTTACCGGCACCGATGTTGCACCCAGGAATTTTGAGCGCCTATAAAAAAAATAAAAATAATGCTTTATTGCAGGAGGAAGTACACCTTATTGCAGAATCAGAAACAACCGTAAAAGAAAACGAAGGCTTGCCAACAGTGGCCACTGCCAGCGGAAAAACATTTTTAACCAACCCTGTATTGCACCAGGAAGTATTTGGGCCTTATTCAATTGTTATCCGGTGTAAAGACATGAAAGAGATGATTGAGGTAGCAAAAAACCTGGAAGGACAATTAACAGCAACGCTGATGGCAACAGATGCTGATATTATTGAAAATGATGAATTGGTAGAAGCAGTAAAAAATATTTGCGGACGACTTATTTTAAACAATGTGCCTACGGGTGTAGAAGTGTGTTTAAGTATGCATCATGGCGGCCCATTTCCTTCATCCACTGATTCAAGATTTACTTCTGTTGGCGCTGATGGCATCAAACGTTTTGCAAGGCCCATTGCTTTTCAAAACTGGAGCAATGATCTTTTGCCTGATGAATTGAAAAATGAAAACCCTTTGGGGATATGGCGAACTGTAAATAATGAATTGACGAAAGCAGCTGTATGATTTTATTCAGTTGCAACAGAAAATGTAGTAGTCTCGTTATTAATAGAAAAAGCGAGCCAGCCCGATACTACTATTGATAAAAGAAAGTAGGTAATTAATATAGTGCTGATACCAGGATAAAATTTATTGGAACCAAACCAATCACCTGATGAGATAATTATATAAATACCCAAAACAGCTTTTAAAATTTCCCAAACTATTGCATATTTATTTCTATCCATTAATTCGGTAAAGGCGTAAACGAAAATAAAAATAAAACCGCCGTACAGAAAAATATCAGGGCTGCCGATTGTACCAATATTTCCAAATAAATAACTCACAAATAATAATAACATTATCATCTGGCACCAGATCCATGTTGCAAATATTGTTGAGCTTTTAGTATTATATTTTTCAAAATTATAAACATCTTCAATTTTATATACCGGAAATTTTAGAGCTACATCTGCCGGGCGCCATCCTGTTGGCATAAACCATATCCGAAATTTATCTTTCCAATGCTGTGTGTGCCATGCATCTTTTATCAATAGCCACATGTGCAAAAAATTTATTTTAACAGGGTTCCATGTTCTCACAGGCCTTGAAACACCATACACCGCAGTTACCTCTTTCATCTCTTCCTGAAAAGTGCCAAACAATTTATCCCACACAATAAAAATCTGCCCATAGTTTTTATCCATGTATTCAGGGTTGATGGCATGATGTACCCTATGATGAGATGGGGTTACAATTATTTTTTCAAGCCAACCCATTTTACCAATATGTCTTGTGTGATACCAAAACTGTGCAAATAAATGCAGCGGCGCCACAACCGCTATAACTTCTGCCGGAACACCTAATAGAGCTGCGGGTAATAAAAGAATTACAAATAAGCGTACAAAAACAGAAACGCTTTGCCGCAATGCACAGGCAAGGTTAAACTCCTCACTGCTGTGATGTACAATATGACTGTTCCAGAAAAAATTAATTCGGTGATCTAAGGCATGCACGGTATAGCCAGCAAAATCCAATACAATAAATGCAATCACATAAGTTAGCCATGTTGCCTTAATAGATGTAATTGCAAGATGAGTTAACAACCATTCGTAACTGATAAGTGCTATACTTAACCCTAATACATCCTTGGTAACATTGGTTACGCCGCTGCTAAGGCTGCTGATCATATCCATGTTGCGGACTGTATCAAGCCCCTTGCGCCAGCCATACCATTTTTCAAATAACACAAGCAGAAAAAAAACGGGCATGGCAATCAGTAATATTTTTCCATATGCTTCCATCGTGTAAATAATTACTTCAAAATTAAATTATTATTCCTCAATTTTGAAAAGATAAAAATTAAACTGTATGATCAATAGTTTTACCTGTATAGATGCGCACACCTGCGGCAACCCCGTTAGGCTTGTAAAAGAAGGCGGCCCGCTATTGCGAGGAAATAACATGAGTGAAAAGCGCCAGCATTTTTTAAAAGAATATGATTGGATAAGAAAGGGTTTGATGTTTGAACCCCGGGGCCACGATATGATGAGTGGCAGCATCCTCTATCCGCCACACGATTCACAAAATGATTTAGCCGTTTTATTTATTGAAACCAGTGGCTGCCTGCCCATGTGCGGCCATGGTACAATTGGTACTATCACCATTGCAATTGAAGAAGGATTAATTAAACCTAAAATAAAAGGTATAGTAAGAATGGAAGCACCTGCAGGGTTGGTATTGATTTCGTATAAAGAAGATCCTTCGACTCCGCTCAGAACTAAGGTAAAATCTGTAAAATTAACTAATGTCCCATCCTACCTGGCAGCTACAGAATTAATAGTTGATTGTCCTGACTTAGGAGAGTTGATAATCGATGTTTCTTATGGAGGTAATTTTTACGCCATCATAGATGTACAAAAAAACTTTAAAGGGTTAGAAAATTATACAGCAGGTAATTTAATAAATTGGTCAGGAGAATTAAGAAAACGAATAAACAAAAAATATGAATTTGTTCATCCGGAAAATGCAACGATAAATGGGTGTAGCCATATTTTATGGACCGGCGCGGTAATAGATAAAACTTCTACTGCAAGGAATGCAGTGTTTTATGGAGATAAGGCTATTGATCGCAGCCCTTGTGGAACGGGTACATCTGCCCGTATGGCGCAATGGTATGCAAAAGGAAAATTAAAGAAAGGTGATATTTTTATTCACGAGAGCATTATTGGAAGTAAATTCACCGGCTCAATTGAAGAAGAATTATTGGTGGCGGGTAATATTGCTATCAGGCCGGGCATTGAAGGATGGGCAAAAATTTATGGACATAATACAATTACTATTGACAACGAAGATGACCCATATGCCCACGGTTTTCAGGTATTGTAAAATGAAGAAAATTGAAGGATTAATTTGTAAACAAAAACTAAAAAATAATATGAGAAAACTTTTATTTTTCCTGATCACTAATTGCTTTTTACTGACAGCTTTTGCTCAGTCCACCACATGGCCGAAAGACAAAGCAAACGAATGGTATAAACAACAGGGCTGGCTGGTTGGTGCAGACTTTTTACCAAGCACTGCCATTAACCAACTTGAAATGTGGCAGAGCAAAACTTTTGACACCATTACCATTGATAGAGAATTAGGCTGGGCGGCCAATATTGGTATGAATGTGATGAGGGTTTATCTCCATGACCTTGTGTGGAAAGCTGATCCTTCGGGCTTTAAAAAGCGAATAGATATTTTTTTATCTATTGCAGCCACACATAAAATAAAAATACTCTTTTGCATTTTTGATGACTGCTGGAACTCAAATGCAAAAATCGGAAAACAACCAGAACCAAAACCCGGTGTGCATAATAGCGGCTGGGTCCGCAGCCCTGCAATGGCTGTTCATAATGACGCTACCCAATGGGGTTATCTTAAACAATACGTAAAGGACATTCTTACAACATTTAAAGAAGATAAAAGAATATTAATGTGGGATGTATACAATGAACCCGCTAACAGCAATTATGGCTTAACATCTTTTCCGTTATTAAAAAAGGTATTTGAATGGGCATGGAGTGTAAGGCCATCACAACCTTTAACTGCAGGCGTATGGTTTATGGAATTTCAGGTAATCAATAAATACCAGTTGGATAATTCTGATGTGATAACATTTCATAATTATTCTGATACAGCCTCTATGAAACAGGCGATTGATAGTTTACAAAAAAAAGGAAGGCCGGTTATTTGTACAGAGTATATGGCAAGGAGCAACAACAGCAAATTTGAAACGCATCTTCCTGTATTAAAAAGGTATAATGTGGGTGCTATAAACTGGGGGCTTGTAAGTGGAAAAAGCAATACTATTTTTCCATGGGGAAGCAAAGAAGGCAGCCCCGAACCCAATCCATGGTTTCATGATATTTTTAGAAAAGACGGAACACCTTATAGTAAAAAGGAAGTAGAATTAATTAAACAATTAACAGGCACAAAATAAAAAATTAAGTAGTTATTATACTTTTAAAAAAATGACAACTACCAGTTAGTAAATAATTACAAATGAAACATATTACGGTTATCGGTGGCGGCGTTATTGGTTTATGCAGCGCCTATTATTTACAAAAGGAAGGATATGCTGTAACCATTATTGAGCAGGGTGATATTACCAATGGCTGCTCCTTTGGAAATATGGGATATATATCGCCCAGCCATTTTATACCATTGGCAAGTCCGGGTATTATTTCTCAGGGATTGAAATGGATGCTCAGCCCTACATCGCCCTTTTATATAAAACCAAGGCTTAGCATGGACTTGATGCAATGGGGCTATCATTTCTGGAAAAGCAGCACTGCTGCAACAGTTAAAAAAAATGCCCCTCACTTAAATAATATTTTACAACTAAGCCGGGTATTAACAATAGAACTACGTGATGATATTGGTGATATATTTGAGATGAAGACAAAAGGTTGCTTAATGATGTGCAAGAAACAAAAAACATTGGACCATGAATTTCATTTAGCAGACGAGGCTGAAAAATTTGGATTAAAAGTAGAGCGCTTAAAAAAGCATGATGTACAACAATTGGAACCGGGCATAGAAATGGATGTTGAAGGTGCTGTATTATTTAAAGATGACTGCCATTTAAATCCGGGTAAAATGATGGAAGCATTAAAAATTTACCTTGAAACCAAGGGTGTAAAATTTTATCTAAATACAAAGGTCACTGGTTTTGAAAAACAGCACAATAAAATTTCAGCAATCATTACTGACAAAGGAAATTTTGATTGTGATGAAATAGTGTTGGCAGCAGGCAGCTGGTTACCGGTTGTTGCAAAAATGATGGGCATTAAATTATTATTACAGGCCGGCAAAGGGTATAGCCATACTTATGCAAATGTTGAAAATAATATTACTTACCCCGCAATACTGGTTGATGGAAGATGTGCCATGACCCCATGGGGGCAACAGTTAAGGATTGGAGGAACCATGGAAATAAGTGGTATCAATGACACCATATTGGTAAAACGCATGAAGGGTATTTATGATTCAGCAAAAGCTTTTTACCCAGGATTAAAAATAGATTTTCCTGCTACTGATAAAATATGGAGTGGACTAAGGCCTGTAACGCCTGATGGACTTCCTTATATTGACCGGACTGCTTGTGTTGAGAATGTAGTGATAGCTGGGGGACATGCCATGTTAGGTGTATCCCTGGCAACTGCAACCGGGAAATTAGTAACTGAATTGGTTCAGCATAAAAAAAGTAAAATTGATATAAGTGCATTTAAGGTAAACCGGTTTTCATAGGGTTTGCAAATTATCATTCACTAAAAAAAAATTTATGATGCGTCAAAAATTGATAACAGCTATTTGTATTTCAATACTGCTGTCATTAGGTAACAATATTGTGGCACAGTCAAATAATAAAGTGATGAATGAAATGTACCGGCCGCAGGTTCATTTTTCGCCAAAAGAGCATTGGATAAATGACCCTAATGGAATGGTATATTATAAAGGCACTTATCATTTATTTTTCCAGTATCATCCGTATAGCTCGGTTTGGGGGCCAATGCATTGGGGGCATGCAACAAGCAAAGACCTGATTCACTGGGAGCCGCAGCCCACTGCGATTTACCCCGATAGCCTTGGTACTATTTTTTCTGGCAGCGCAGTAGTTGATAAAAATAATACATCAGGCTTTGGTAAAAACGGACAACCGCCATTAGTAGCTATTTTTACCCAACATGATACTATTGGAGAAAAAGCCGGAAGAAATAATTTTCAAAATCAAAGCATTGCCTATAGTATCGACGATGGAAAAACATGGATTAAATATGCCGCCAATCCTGTTGTTAAAAATCCAGGGTTTAGAGATTTTCGTGACCCCAAAGTAATGTGGTATGAACCGCAAAAAAAATGGATTATGTCATTGGCTGTAAAAGATAATATTACCTTTTATTCTTCACCGGATTTAAAAAACTGGGCAAGAGAAAGTGATTTTGGTGAGGGTAGAGGGGCTCATGGAGGTGGATGGGAATGCCCGGATTTATTTGTACTGGATGATAATGGGAAAAAAAGATGGGTTTTACTTGTAAACCTTAATCCTGGAGGGCCTAACATTGGCTCTGGTACACAATATTTTGTGGGTAACTTTGATGGAAAAACCTTTACATCTGATCAAAAAGATACACATTGGTTAGATTATGGACCAGATAATTATGCAGGGGTTACCTGGTCAAACACAGGAAAAAGAAAAATTTTAATTGGCTGGATGGCCAACTGGGTGTATGCTAACCAGGTTCCGACAGATAAGTGGAAAAATGCAATGACAATACCACGGGAATTAAAACTAAAACATGTTGGAAAGGATATTTTTTTAACATCGGAACCAGTGGCAGAACTTAATGCCATTGAGAAAAAGCCGGTATTGCTTAATAATGAAATGGTTGATAAAGAAATGGATCTTTCTAAAAAAATAGGTAAAATTATTTTACCCTTAAGGCTGGATATTTCATTCAAAAAAACAAATTATTTCACATTGGAATTATCAAATGAAACGGGAGAAAAATTATTGATTGGTTACGATAAAAAACCTAACCAATATTTTATCGACCGCACGGCATCAGGAAAAGTTGATTTTCAAAATGGGTTTGCTGCAAAACATATGGCACCCCGTTTAACTGATAATGCTACAATAAATATCTCCATAATTGCTGATGAAAGTTCGGTAGAATTATTTGCTGATGATGGTTTAACCTTAATGACAGAAATCTTTTTTCCGGCTAAGCCATATAATCAAATCCATTTATTGAGCGATGAAAAAGTTTTGGTCACAAAATTAAGATATTCAGCTTTAAAAGGCATTTGGTAGAAAAAGTGTCGACTCATTTTATCTGATGAAGCTTTACGAAAATAAATTGTTACTACAATATTTGGCAATAAATTTTATATAAGCAAATTTATTACCAACTAATTTACAATTATCAGGTATACAGAATGTTGATATTAATACCGTAACTGTTATATTTGTCAAAATGAAATACTTTTTACAATTCATTTTTACCATTCAGAGTTTTGTACTATTTGCTCAGGAAAATTATGAAATACAGGTATATGCCTCTCCTACTCAAGCTAAAAATTCTACGATATTTGAGTCGCATACCAATTTTACTTTTTTGGGGCAAAACGAAATTATAAGTGGTGTACTTCCATCAAACCACAGTATTCATGAAACAATAGAAATAACTACAGGTATTACAAACAATTTTGAATTAGGTGCATACCTGTTTACCAACTACACACTTGGTTATGGCTACCAGGTGGTGGGTACACATATCAGGCCACGTGTAACTGCTCCTTCAGATTGGGGTTTGCCTTTCGGATTAAGCCTTTCTCTGGAAGTAGGATATCAAAAAGCCGCTTATTCAGAAGATATATGGAGTGTTGAGATAAGGCCGATTATTGATAAAAACTGGGATAAATTCTATGCTTCCTTTAATCCAACTTTTGGAATAGCACTGGCTGGTATTAATGATAACCATACGCCTGTTTTTCAGCCTAATATAAAACTATCATACCAGTTTTTTAAAAAGGCCAGTTTTGGATTGGAATATTATGGTAGTATGGGCTACGTTAATCATTTTGAAAATATTATTAAGCAAAGCCACTCACTGTACGCAGTATACGATTTAACAGGAAACAATCTTTGGGAGGCTAATATTGGAGTAGGTTATGGGCTAACCGACGTTACAGATAAATGGCTTGGAAAATTAATTTTAGGAAGAAGGATCAATTGGAAAAAATAATTTTGAGATGATGATTTAACGCTAAGTACAGGCATCAAATACGGAGTGTACAGAAAATAAAAAAAGAACGTTTTTAGAAAAAGCCTTTTTGCTGCATGAAGAATTATCCATTTGTGAGAAGAGGATTAAAGACTAATGCGTGATAGTATGATTTATGGGGAGACAACAGATTTTAAAGAACTGATTTTAAGATTGAATGAATTGATAGAAAAATTTAGAAATAGTAAAGTGGGGGTTTAGGTTGTATAATTGTAAATAAAAATCAACGGTTTAACTTATTTCGGAAAGATTTACCTGCACCTGTTTACGCAAAGGTGGATTACATTTATTCAGGTATTTTATTCTTAGCTTATGTAACAATTATATCAGGCATGATTGTATGGGTGCATTTAAAATTGTCGCCGTAAAAATCACTAAATTAGGCAAACCAAACTACCAACCCATGACGGAAGCAAACTTTATTGCCTTAGCTAAAA
>JAYVZR010000414.1:0-3531 GCA_043783135.1 Ferruginibacter sp.
ATAGAAGATAGTTGTTATTTAATATTATGTTCTGAATATGTATTGATTATTGGTAAATAGGAAAATATTTAACAACCCATTTCGTTACTATAATTTGCCCGACACCTTTTTGGCAGAGTAATTGTTTATATAACAGCAATCAAACTTAACAATATGAAAACTAACAGTTTACACTTGAAAAAAACAAGTTTTACCGTATTATCCTCATTTTTATTATTGGCTTCATTTAGTGCAGTAGCACAAATTCCAGGATCCAGTTCCAGCAAACCAAAAACAACAACCAGTGAAGGTTCAGGAAAAAGTGTCTACGATGTCATTCCAGGGTCGGGTCCCAAAAAAACAACCCAGCCTTCCGGTTCTGGCAAAAGTGTCTATGATGTAGTTCCGGGCTCAGGTCCTAAAAAAACAAGCGCTAACCATCCACACGGCACCGAAGGAAGAGATCATGACCAAGCTCATCACAGCAAAAAAGGAAAACACCTACCACCCGGCCAGGCTAAAAAAATATATGGCGGTTCTGCCACTGATTATGCTCCAGGCCAGGTGAAAAAAAAGGAAGGACATGAAAATGGTAACGGGCAGGAACAAGACGATGACAAGCAAAATCATCATGATAAAGAAGGCGGAAAAAATCATGATGACTAAAAGTTTGAAATAAACAGAAATAATTTAAAAAAAAATCCCGTGATTGATCACGGGATTTTTTTTATTTGATTACGGATCCTTTAATTAAAGAAGTAGGCTATTCTAAAATTCACTAAACCTATTGTTCCATTTTTGCTGTACCCATCATAAGAGCCGCCTAATTCCACTTTAGGATTAATGGCATATCCAAGGCCAAATGAGTAAGCAGTGGTGGTTGCACTATTGCCATTGTTTGAAATAAATCCAGCACCGATTTTACCGGCAACAAAGAAACTCTTAGAAGGATAATACCTAAGACCCACCCTTAACGGTAATAAGTTGGTGGTACCTGCATCGCCATAGTTTGAGTTTGCAAATAATGCTGTGTAGCCAAAATCACCCGTAACGGATACTTGTTCCGAAAGGGGATATAATGCCATGAGGTCAATTCCTAACCCTAAAGAATTTCCGTCCAAATTAGAGACAGGAATACCAATATTGAGGCCGCCGGAAAATCTAAGCGTGGATTGTGCATTACCCTTGAATGCTGCCAACAGGATCGCTGTTGCAAAGAACAGTTTTTTCATAGTACGTTTTTTTTAAAGATTACTTTTTATAATAACAGCAATTTTAGTTAAAAAGTATGATACAAAAAATTTTTTTGATTATTATTTTCCTAAAAACATTGTTCGTGTTCTCATAAATTAGGCAGGTGAAGGAGTCTCGCCTGCGTCCTTTTGTTACTGCTTCTGGCGTGAATTTCAACATAGAAGGGTTTGCACAAATGCACTTTCAATAATAAAATACTAACAGTAAAACCACGACGTTGAATAGCTTTTATATTAAGGTATTTTATTTTCCAGAATCGGTTAACTTTCTTTGGGGAACAATAAAGTTCAAAAAAACGCAAACAAAGAGCAGGGCGTAAATTTTAACGCCCAAGCCATTCTTTAAATCCATTCACCCTTTCCCTGCTTACAACAGTTTCTGCATTGGTGGATGGAGAAATATCCAGTTTTAACCTTCCACCCAGCCAGGTATGAACTTTTTTTACTGCTTCAATATTTACCAGCAGGTGCCGGTTTACTCTAAAAAAATTATTGGGTTGTAACTGTTCTTCCAATTACGACAGGTTGTTTTCCAACATATATTTGGTGCCATTAAAATCTACAGCGAAACAAAGCTTTCCATCAGCAAAACAATAAGCCGTGTTGCCGGTTTTTAAATAACTCAGCTGCTCCCCTCTTTTTATCAGTAAACGTTCTTTATACTTTACTGCATTAATGTCCTGCATCATTTGCAGAATTTTATCAGAAAAATTTGTTTGATTTTTGGGATAAAGCTGCTGGTATTTATTCAACGACTTTTCCAGCTCATTTTCATCAATCGGTTTTAACAAGTAATCGATGCTGTTTACCTTAAATGCTTTAAGGGTGTACTGGTCAAATGCAGTGGTGAATATTACCGGGGTGGTTATGCTTACCTGTTCAAAAATATCAAAACTCAATCCGTCGGCCAACTGTATGTCCATAAAAATCAGGTCGATATTTTTTGCAGTGCGCAGGTAGCGTACACTCGATTCGATGCTATCCGATTTATTGACTATTTCAATAGCATCATTGTAATTGTGTAATAGTTTTGCAAGCCGGTTAGCCGCAGGTAATTCATCTTCAATAATTATTACTCTCATTATATCAGTTATCTATCAATGGAATGGATACGGTAAAATTTGTTTCACTTTCACTCACATCTACCGGTACACTGCTTAACAGTTTATAGCGGTTACGAATATTATTTAAACCAATACCGGTTGATTCGTTCAGCTGGTGTTTTATTTGCAGGTTATTGCTTACCACTAGGCTTCCGTTTTGTGTAAAGATGTTGATGTGCAATGGTTTTTCTGATGAAACTATATTATGCTTGATGGCGTTTTCCATCAGCAATTGTAAAGAAAGCGGTACAATTTTTTGCTGCATTTTTTCATGGGGGATATTGATATTCACATCAAGGTTTTTATCAAACCTTGTTTTCAGTAAAAAAGTATAGGCATTCAATACTTCCAGTTCATCCTTTAAACAAATACTTTTTTCATCTTTTACTTCCAGTATATGGCGATACACTTTTGATAACTGCTGTACAAAATCAACCGCATGTGTTGGATTTTCCGGAATCAAAGAGCAAAGCGTATTAAGGTTATTAAAAAGAAAATGAGGGTTTACCTGAGTTTTTAATGCATTTAACTGGGCATGCAGACTTTCTCTTTTAAACATTTCCTTTTCTTCAACCGACCGCCTTAGCTCCTGCATAAAGTAACCACCTTCGTAAATGGCTACAACCGTAAGTGTACAAAATAAAGCAGCGGCATTGGAATCAATGATTACATCTGAAAGTTTGAGAGGATACTCCCCATTCAAAAAATCACAATAATCTCTTAGCAAATAGCCCAGCGAATTGGTAGCAATAAGGGTAAATAAAAGCATTACCAGCGATTGTACCAGCAGCCTTTTGCCGGTAGCTTCAAACTGCGGATACGCCCGCCTGGCCCATTGCATAATTATTTGGTTGCCCACCCATATTACACTGGTGGTAATAAAAGTAGTAATATATACCTGCACTGTAAAATAAGGTGGCCTGCCGAATCTTCTTCCAAAAAAAACAACCGGAATCAAAAAGGAAACCAATGGTATCATAATAAATGTTACCAGCCAGTTGTTGGGTGTTATCCTGTTTTTATCCGCTCTCATAATTTAAAGTTACTACGTCAAAAGGTGATTTGATAATTTATGTTTGGAAAAAATCCCATCTGGTTAATTTGACTGATGTTACCCGTTTTTGGGTTCAGTGTAGTGATGTAAATATTTTCCCTGCCCGTTATATTCTGTAAATCAACATACCATTTTTGGGTAA
>JAYVZR010000415.1:0-9425 GCA_043783135.1 Ferruginibacter sp.
GATAATGCCATTAAATATTCTCTCAAAGAGTCGTTTGTAACGATAGCTTTGTTTAAAAAATATACTGACTTGTATCTTTCTGTAAAAGACCAGGGGAAAGGCATTAAGGATGATGAAAAGAAAAAAATTTTTGACAAATATTACAGAACAGGCAATAAAGCTACAAAGGGAGCAAAAGGAACCGGGCTTGGTTTATATCTTACCAAAAAAATTGTTCAGCAGCACAATGCAGCAATTTTTTTAACAGATAATATTCCTGCCGGCAGTAATTTTACAATTGTATTCCGGCAATAGCAATTGTTGGTTTTGCACAGATAATATATAAAATGGCCGGAAAAAAAATATCTATATTATTGGTAGAAGATGAAGAAAATCTTCAGGAAGCATTAAAACTAAATCTTGAGCTGGAAGATTACGAAGTAACCTGCGCATACGATGGGGTTGAAGCATTAAAAGCTGTTCAGCAGGAACATTTTGATTTAATGATATTGGATGTAATGCTGCCTGAACTGGATGGGATAAGTGTTTGCGAAAGCATCCGCCTTCAAAATAACGATATCCCTATTTTAATTTTAAGTGCAAAAAACAGCAGTGCCGACAGGGTGCTGGGTTTAAAAAAAGGGGCAGATGATTATTTAACCAAACCTTTTAACCTGGAAGAATTATTATTAAGAGTAAGTAAACTGGTGGCAAAAAGCCAACGCCTTGCCATAAGAAAACCACTGGATCAGGTTTATTATTTTGGTAAAAACCAGGTTAATTTTAAAGCACTGGAATGTATTACTAAAGATGGTGAAAAAATAGAGCTTACAAAAAAAGAGATCATGCTGTTAAAGCTGCTGATAGAAAATAAAAACGAAGTAGTAACCAGGGAAAAGATATTGCAGGCAGTATGGGGCTATAATGTATACCCCACAACAAGAACTATTGATAATTTTATTTTAAGTTTTCGAAAATATTTTGAAGAAGACAGCCGTAACCCTAAATATTTTCATTCTGTGCGGGGCGTGGGCTATAAATATACAGAGGTATAAAAAGAATATATTTTAATTACCCTTTATGAAACCGGACTAAACGCATGTACAATTGTATTGGCTGCCTGGTACATTTCTTCCATTTTATTTTCATCAGTAAAGGGGGTGTATAACTGCCATTCAACATCATACAATAGTTGCTGTATCTGCAAGCCTGTACCAACTGCTACTCCTTTTTTATCCAGCTCTTCTGCAATGCATTTTTTATTGATGCTTTCAACCGCAACGTTCAATTGCCCTGCTAAAAATTTACGAAGCTCTTTATTAAGTGCTTCGTAAAACCCTTTACTATTATGCTGCACCAGCATGGCTTCTGTATCAATTAAGGGATTTACAGGTACGTTGGCCAATTCAGCCATAACAGGTTTTATTTCCTTTTCCTTTAAAGCAATTGCCTGAGCCTTTTCTTTATTGTTTTCGCTTTTTATCCAAAAAAATAATCCGGCAAAAATGAGGAACGCAACAGGAAAAATAAACCATCCACGATTTGTAAAAAGAGTGTCTGTAAAATGCCCGTTGCTGTTTTTATTTATCATGTCATTTTTGGCAGCAGTTGTTTTGCCCGTACCTTTTGTTACTGTTATTACAATTTGTTTGCTGGTGATAGTTTTATACTTTTTTAATAAGGGGTCAAAATAACTGTATTCCACCGCCGGTAATGTATAAGTGCCTTCTTTTGCTACTGTAAAAGGGTATTCAAAATTTTTACTGCCTGTAATAGGTACAGCCTGGTTATTTAACGATTCAGTTATTTTTGCTTCATAACTTTCAATACCCTGTGGCCATGCAATTTCCGGGGCATTTACCAGGTTGATATTCCCCTGTCCAACAATAACCAGTTGTAATTTTCCTGCATCGTCTGTAAATAAATTATTTTTTTCAACCGCAGTCTGCAATGTAAAACTACCCACCGCACCCCTGAAGGAAGCCGGCTTATTTGTATCAGGCAAGGGCTTTACCATAATCACTATTGGCTTACTTTGCAGGGTCACCTTCTCATCCTGCATTGCTTCGGATGGTATACCGGTTCTTTCCCAATTGCTGATGTCATCTGCATTCACCTGGTGGCTTCTTAAAAATGTTTCTTTTATAAAATGTATATTATTTTCCACCTCAACCGTCTCTATATCCATGGCACCAGCCTGAAGCGGATACAATTGTGATTTACGCAGAGTGTATACATTGTATGCCCTGCTGTTCAATTTTTCAATACTGTAAAAAGAACTTCCCGGCTGCCCAAGGTCAATTACCGAAAAGCCATTAAACGAAGGGTTTTTAGTGATATTACTTTCAGATTTTAAACGGGTAAATAGTTTATAGGTTACTACAATGGGTTCGCCGATATAACAACTGGTTTTATCTACATCTACTTTTATAAAAATATTTTTATCAATCTTAGCTGCTATATTTTCTCCCTTTTTTAAAATAAAATCCCGGTTATCTGCCTGCTGCTGTACAGGTTCATCAAAAAAAGAAAAAGGATTTAAAGATGAACTGCCGCCGTTTCGTTTATTGGTCGCGGATGAATTGGTGACTTCAATAGTTACTGCATTTGTCCTTAATATTTTGCCGTCTGCTTTTACTGATGCTGGTCCGATGGTAAAATTACCTTTTTGTTTTGGCCTTAACTGGTACGATACCCCGATATATTGCTTTGTAACACCATTGTTGTTTTGTATGCCGCTTTCCTGGTTAGGGCCGCTAACTATTATAAAATCTTTTAAGGAGGGAAGTGCCAGTTGCTCAACCTGGCCGGCATTTTCTATCATCAGTTTTAGTTCAGCAGTTTCGTTTTTACCTATGCTTGAAGGGCTGATAGTTGCAGTAAAACGTGTCTGGGCCAGTAAAGTCTGCTGACTCATTATCGGCAACAAAATACCAAGCAGTAATAGTTTTTTTAACGAAAGGCTCATAATAAATGGTAATGTAAAAATAAATTATAGCTGCTCCGTAATAGTAAACAATATTTCAATTGGTTATAAAAAACTGTTAAAGAATAAGGAGTTAAAATCATCAATTACAAAACCATCATTTAAGGTCTCCCAACTGGGGACGTATAATAATGTCTTCTACAACCGCCTGTGGCGAAAGTTTGGTAGCAGCTACTATCATTGCAGCGATATCACCGGCCTCCATAATTCTTTGTGTTGTATTATCAAAACCACTCCATGATTCTGTCATCACTGCACCGGGGTAAACAGCAGTAACTTTAATATTATACTGCTTTAGTTCTTCGCGTAAATTTTTACTGAACCCCATTAATGCAAATTTGCTAATGCTGTAGCTGCCTCCATTATGATAAGCCTGTAAAGACGCAACAGAACACATATTAAAAATATGCCCCTCTCGGCGTTTAATCATCGCAGGAAGAAGTTTTCTTGTAAGGTGATAAGCACTATATAAGTTTGTATCAATCATTTTTTGCAAAAGGCCTTCTTCTTCATTATAAACACTACCCGGCATAAAATGTCCGGCATTATTTATCAGCACATCAACAGGTACCGATTTGCTTAATATCCATTGTCCAAAATTTTCCGCACCTTCTTTTGTTGAAATATCTGCAACCTGTGCATTGATGGTGCTATTGCTATTTTTTACCTGTAATTCAGCTACGGTATTGTATAAGGTAAGTTCATTTCTGGCACATAAAAAAAGGTTAGCGCCTTCAGCTGCAAAACCTGCTGCAATCGCTTTTCCAATTCCTTTGCTGGCGCCTGTTATTACTACATTCATTTAAAAAATTTAATCAATAAATTGTTTACTATTAGCTTTGCAAAAGTAATCTACACAGGCTACATAACAAGTTAACAACAATTCATCCGCGATGCCTTCATATAAACATCTATTTTTCGACCTTGATCATACCTTATGGGATTTTGACGCCAACGCCAAAGAAACGCTGTTAGAAGTATATGCTTTTTTTGAACTGGAAGAAAAAGGTGTTTCTCCATTTATTAGTTTTTATAAACATTACCTTTTTCACAATGAAATTTTATGGAACAGGTATCATAAAGGATTTATCAGCAGCGAAGAATTAAAATGGAAACGCATGTGGCGTACCATGTTAGAATTTAAGCTGGGGAGTGAACAACTTGCCAAAGATATGAGTGCAAAATTTTTGGAAATACTCCCCACAAAAAAAATATTATTTCCACATACTATTGAAATATTAGATTACCTGAAAGAAAAAGGCTACTCTCTACACCTTATTACCAACGGTTTTGAAAAAACGCAATGGAGCAAAATAAATAATAGCGGTCTAAGTAAATACTTTACGCACATGATTACTTCAGAAGCAAGTAACAGCCTTAAACCCAAAAAAGAAATTTTTGAATATGCTCTAAATAAAACGGGCGCTTCGCTGGCCGAAAGCATTATGCTGGGCGATAACCTGGATGCAGATATACAGGGTGCCATTAATGCAGGTATGGATTGTATTTTTGTAAATCACATACAGGCGGGTACTGATGTTAAACCAACCTATATCATTCATCACCTTAAAGAACTGGAACAAATATTTTAGCAGTTAGATAATACTATTAAAAAAGCCTCTTCGTTTGAAGAGGCTTTTTACTGGTAAAATACAAATTACTTTGTAGCAGTATTTGTTGTTTTACCACAAGATTTACCTGATTTTGAACAGCTTGATTTTGAGCATTTCTGCTTTTTATCTTTATCTTTTCCTTTATCAGCAAAACTTACCCCTGATATCATTAAAGCTGCGGTGGCCAATAGCAATACCTTTTTCATATGTTTTTAATATTATTTTTTAAGAAGAAAGTAAAAATAAGTGCTTAATTAAACACAGCCAATTTTTGACTGTTAAAATTTTTTACTATTCCAATATTGCAATAACGGTAACACCACCCTGCACAGCCTGGTTTAAATCGACATTTATTTTAGTGCCCACTGGTAATAAAACATCTACCCGGCTGCCAAATTTTATAAAACCAAACTCCTGCGCCTGGCTAACTTTTTGCCCTACCTGAAGGTAATTTACAATACGTTTTGCCAGCGCTCCCGCAATTTGCTTTACCAAAATTTCGGTATCCCCGTTTCGCAAAACCACTGACTGGCGTTCGTTATCAGTAGATGATTTAGGGTTCCATGCTACAAGGTATTTTCCTTTATGGTATTTGGTATATACTACCTTGCCATCCATTGGGTTCCTGTTTACATGTACATTGGTGGGGCTCATAAAGATGGATACCTGCAGACGTTTATCTTTAAAATATTCTGTATCAACTGTTTCTTCTATTACCACTACTTTTCCATCTGCCGGGGCTATGATGGCATTACCATTAATTGTCAGCTTACGGTCGGGTATGCGAAAAAAAGAAATCAGGAAAAGTAATAGGAATAAAGTGGTAAAAAATATAACAAACCCCAACCAGGAATTACTGGCACTCAGAAAATAAAAATAGATCAAATTAATTGCACCAAAAATTAAGGCCCCGATGGCAATTGATTTATATCCTTCCCTATGAATGGTCATGCGTTAGATTTGAACGGCAAATGTACGGTGTAGAACCAAAAATTTTAAGTTTTAGGTAAGAATGTTTTGTAACTAAGTTTATCAGCCGATTAGCAGGTACGACGCTCGTTCCATGATACCCGTTGGTCAGAGACCAGACGGGGGCTCGCTCGTCCCTTGATACCCGTTGGTCAGAGAACAGACGGGGGCTTTAGGGATATGGAATTGCTTTATATTTGAAAGTTGCAGAGAATAGTTGCAAGCCCGCTCCAACGAATCGTGAGCGCCGCCGCCTGGTCTCCTGACCAGCGGCAAAAGCCTAAAATAGGTTTTCATAATTTTATAAATTAATAAAATGAATACAACTTACCCAGTTCATTGGCCTCAGTTTTATACAGCATCAATTTATGAAAAGAAACATCTACTTAAGGATGACCTGCATAAAGATATTATTATTGACTGCTTAAAATTTTTAGTTTCGGAAAACCGGATTGTGTTAAATGCATTTGTTATAATGAGCAATCACATTCATGTTATCTGGCAACCAATGTTTGGCTTTACACCTTCCGGCATACAGGCTTCTTTTATGAAATATACAGCGCAACAGTTAAAAGGTTCCCTTAATAAAAGAGATGAAGCTTTCCTAAATGAATTTAAAGTAAATAAATATGACCGTGATTATCAAATGTGGAAAAGAGACCCATTAAGTATAGAACTTAGAACATCGGAGGTGTTTAATCAAAAGTTGGAGTATATTCATTACAATCCTGTAAAGGCTGGGCTATGTAATTACCCCGAAGAATATTATTATTCATCTGCAAATTTTTATCATAACGGAGTGGATATTTTTGGAATGTTGACACGCTATTGAGCCGCTCAGGAGTGTCCGTGCTACCCGTTGGTCGGAGACCAGACGGGGGCGTTCGGGATAGGGAATTGTTTTATATTTGAATGGGGTAAACGAAAAGTTGAACACTGCTAAAATTAATTGAATAATGAAAGTCTTAATCTCTATTTTTTTTATTTTAGCTGCTCTATTACCTTATTGTGCTTTGCTGTATAAAAAAGTAAGCATTCAAATCAGGCTATTATTTGCATCAGTATTTGAAATTTTTATTTTCCTCATCATATTTTTAATAATTTATTATGTGGGTGGTGCAACTTTAATTGGGTATGATGGCTTATCCTATGAAATAATTGTTGGTCTAACCCTTTTTCTAAATTTTTTTTTAATTATAGCTATTTCGATTATAAAGAGATGGGAGAAAAAATAATTTATTCGGCCATACAAACTATACCTAAAAGTACCCCTCACTGCCGCCTGGTCTCCTGACCAGCGGCTATATGTTTTTCCCTGTGGTCGGAGGCCAGAAGGGGCGCTTAAAAATTAGTTTTAGGTAAATAATTTACATATAACCAAACAAACGGAACAGCCACCAGCAAGGAATCAAACCGGTCTAAAAACCCACCATGACCGGGCATTATAGAGCCGCTGTCTTTTACATTGGCCATTCGTTTTAATTTGCTTTCCAGTAAATCTCCCCCCGTGCCAAATATGGCGCAAATGGCGGCTATAATAGCTGATTGCTTAAAATTATTCATTGTTAAATACCCTGCCATTCCAATTACAACCACGCATAAAATAGCTCCTCCAATTGTGCCCTCCCAGGTTTTTTTTGGAGATATTTTTGAGAATGGTGTTTTCCCAATTAAAGAACCAACCATATACGCCATGGTATCATTTATCCAAATAGAGAAAATGATGGTACAGGGCAAAACGTAACCAAGGTCAAAAAATACTCCGCCATCGAGCCGCATATTTATTAACATGGTTACTGGCATTGTGATGTAAATCAATCCAAACAAACAATATTTTAAATATTGGCTTACATAAATTTTCTTCATAAGTTTCACAAACTCATACCAGCAGCCAAAATGTACAATGGTAAACAGCAGTATAAAACTCCATTGATTCCATAATAAACCAACCAGCATTACTGCTACAAAAACTACCGCTGTTAACGAGCGGGTTTTTAAAGTCTCAATATTTAACGCCATTAAAATTACAATTGATTGATGTTGCCGATATTTTCTGTATCAGCTAAAAAAGGGTTATTGGAACTATCATCATAAGCAATCAAAACTTCTTCACCGGGCCTGTCAATATCATTTTTACTTATTTTTTCAAAATATTTAAACAGCCAAAATACCAATGCAATGCCCACCATCCCAAACCATAAAGGAAAATGATCATCAATTTTTGAGGGGTCTGCTTTTGTACCGGGTTTCGTTGAAATATATAACACCGTTATGGCAAAGGCATTGTTAAAAAAGTGGCCGATGATATTTAACCAGATATTTCCGGTGCGGTAATACATCCATCCCAAAACAAAACCAAGTGCAAACCTGCTTAAAAACCCAAGGTATGAACCATGCACCGCACTAAAAATTATAGCCGTAACAGTAATAGCCAGTATGGGCATTTTAAACCAACGGCTTAATAAATTTTGAAGCCCTCCCCTGAATAAAGTTTCTTCAAATACAGCGGGCAAAAAAGCAATCATTACGACAGAAACAATAAAATCAAAAAAATTATCCATCCTTGCAATAGCCGTAACCTGCTTATTGTATGACGCTTCTGCTGCGTTAAATTGCTGCAGCATCACTTTGGACCAGGGCAACATTTCTGTAAGCTCCTGCAAGGCACCCACAACAGGCAGGCAGGCTAACATTATTAATACAACAACCAATGCTTGTTTTGGATCTACGGTATTTGTAAAACCCAAATGCATTAATGGTTTTTTATGGCATACAAGCGCATAAAAAAAGGCAGGTAAAAAAAATAAGAATAAGGTGCTAATAAATTGCATCCATCTTAAAGCAGTGGCATTTTCTGGCACTAATAGTTTGTCCATTACGTCAGTTGCCGAACCTCCGCTCAAATCTTTTAAATTAACTTTCCCTAGTAAAGGAATAAAACTTGCCAGGCCGCCAATGATGAGCCCGATACCACAAAAAGCTGTTAAAATACCCAGCTGGCCCCAGTAATTAAAACGTTTGGTTGCAAAATGCGCCATAGTGATTGCTTATAAGTGCGTAAATTTACACCCTAAAAAGTTTACAGTATATAGTTTCTTAGGTACAGTTGCAGAATAATCCATTTTAATTATACCAACGGCAAACTGTACATTGTAAACAGTAAACAATTTTTTATGCCTTCTATAGGTAACCTGCAGCTTCCTGAATTTCCTTTATTACTGGCTCCAATGGAGGATGTTAGCGACCCGCCATTCAGGGCTGTTTGTAAAGACAAGGGAGCAGATTTAATGTACACCGAATTTATCTCTTCTGAAGGGCTGATACGGGATGCCATCAAGAGCCGCCAGAAATTGGATATTTTCGATTACGAAAAACCCGTGGGTATTCAAATTTTTGGAGGTGATGAAGAGAGCCTTTCCCTGGCTGCAAAAATTGTAGACGTTACCAATCCAGATCTGTTGGATATTAATTTTGGCTGCCCCGTAAAAAAGGTAGCTATGAAGGGTGCCGGCGCCGGAGTTTTAAAAGATATTGACCTGATGGTGCGTTTAACCGCCGCCGTTGTAAAATCAACCTCGTTACCGGTAACAGTAAAAACAAGATTGGGCTGGGATGATGAGCATAGAAATATTGAGGAAGTGGCAGAAAGATTGCAGGATGTTGGCATCAAAGCCCTTGCAATACATGGGCGTACCCGTTCACAAATGTACAAGGGCCATGCAGATTGGGAACTGATTGGCAAAGTAAAAAACAATCCAAGAATTAAAATACCCATTTTTGGTAATGGCGATATTGATAGTCCGCAGAAAGCACTGGAGTATAAAAATAAATATGGTGTAGATGGTATTATGATTGGCCGTGCTGCCATTGGTTATCCG
>JAYVZR010000416.1:0-3524 GCA_043783135.1 Ferruginibacter sp.
GGGCTGCTCTTTTATCTGTTCCTTCCTTATCCAATGCATTGCCATTTTCATCAAATGCCTTTTCTGCAGAGGGTACCGGGAACATAGCAGGTACCGTCCATGCCCTTATTTTCCATAAAGAAAATTGCAGGGAAGTTATAACCTGGGTGCCACCAAAAATGCCATCAGACACAGTTGAAATTGCAACAGGCTTGCGGTGCCATTCGTTATACAAAAGATCAACTACATTTTTTAAACTTGCGGGGTAACCACCATTGTATTCGGGTGTTACAATTATTACACCATCTGCCGCTGTTATTCTTTCAGCAAATTCCAGCACTTTTTCTGAGGGATTTGGCTGCAGCCTAAGACGTTCTTCAAAAATAGGAAACTGGTATTGCTGCAGATCTAAAATAGCCACCGAAGCAAGTTTATGCTGTTCGATATATTGTTTAAAATACAAAGCTACCCTGTGGCTATTTCTGCCAATGCGCACACTGGAAGAAATAATTGCAATTGATGCCATAATAAATTAATTAAAGTGAGTATAAAGATAATTCACCCCGCTTTATTTTCAACTGTAATATTTTAAGTGAAAGCATCTATACAATGGCAGGTTATTTTTACTTTTTCCTCACCTGCTGAAATACATGCCCGGCAACAGCGGCTGTTTTTGAAATAGTATTTAAAACCCACCGGCCATTTTCCTGCGGATTATCTTTTATGGCTTCCATCATATGTAAAGCTGTATTTGTAATATTTAAACCGCTGTTCATCATAGAAGCAGGATCGGCCATAAAATCTTTAAGTGTTTTCCCAATATCTTTTCCTCCCTGTAATAAAGATTTCAGGATAAAACTAGGGGTGAGGGCTTTATGCGAAGGATAGGTACCTTCAAAAATACCAGCAATGATATCGGCATACTCTTTATCTTGTTTGGCACGAGAAATCATTACAGTAAGTATCAACATCCATACCGGTGTAAAAGTCTTATTGCGGGGAAACTGTACCAATAAATTTGATAATGCAAAATCATAGCCCAGTTCCTTATCCACTTTTTTTCTGTAAGCATAAGTTGCATCGGCTGAAAAATCATTTTTTTGCAAACAGGTTTCCAATATTTCTGATGCCCATCGGGCACTTAGCAATGCATACTGAATACCATCGCCGCTCAATGGATTAATAAGGCCTGCGGCATCTCCCACCAATATAAGCCGATTAGCAGTAATACTGCTTTGTGCATTAAAAAATGTAATGGGCCAGCCTTCTATTTTTCCATCCATTTTTCCATTGCCGATTCGTTCAGCTATGTCGGGATTATTGTTTATATGATTAATCAGCATTTCTTTTACATGAGATGGTTTTTGTGGCAGGGTTTTAGAAACCATAGCCATCCCGATATTGGCACCATTAGGGCCTTTTGGAAACATCCAGAAAATACCCGGAAAACTTTCACCGGTAAAATAAATATCTACGCGGTTTGTGGGGCCATTTACATTTTCGTAATAGGCACGAAGGCCAAGAAGTTGAAACTCATCATTAGGCTTGGCCCCATTCATTTGTCGTGCAATGGTAGAGCTGCTACCATCTGCACCTGCCAATATTTTTGCTTTTAGTGAAAGCTTTTTTTGCCCCTGTTTTAATTCTATGATGGCGGCATTATGTGTAATGGTATAACCAATTATACGTGTACTTTCCATGTACACTGCACCAGCTTTTTTTGCTGCTTCAAATATCCAGTTGTCCAGCTCAATACGCGGAATGATCCTTGCATGAAAAGGCAGGTGTTCCGGTTTGGAAAGGTTTATAAAAACCTTGTCATTTTTTAAAAACAACCCTACTTTACTTATTTCATTGGCCAGTGCAAATTTTTCTGTACCGGTTATTCCCATAGCATGTAATTCTGCAAGAGCAATGGGGCTTACACCATCACCACAAACTTTATCCCGTGGAAATTTTTCAGCTTCCACCACAATTACTTTAAACCCTTTAGTTGCCAAATGAAAAGCAAGGCCGCTGCCTGCAGGTCCGCCTCCTGCAATTAGCACATCGCAATCATATTTAATTATAGGTTTAATGCTTATCATTAATTAGTAATCCCTGTTTATCATATAAAGAATAATACTTTCAATAAAAGATTTGTCCCTGCTATCCGGCAGCCTGGAGAAGATAGTATAATATTCTTTAAGCGCCGCTCCTGCCATATATCTTGCCGTATTTTTTGCATGAACAATAGAACCATGTTGTTGCATTAGATTCAATATCCAGGCAGCTTTTTCATTTTGTCTTTCCCTAATGGGTAATGAAAGAAATTTCCTGATCCCATTCTTTTCAGTTGCTTTACTTTTTTGCAGCAGGTGAATAAGCATGAGTGTACGCTTACCTTCTAAAATATCTCCTCCTATTTCTTTTCCATATTTTTTTTCTTCTGCTACAAGATTTAGTATGTCATCCTGTATTTGAAAAGCGGTGCCCATAAAATATCCCAGCCGGTTAAAAATATCCGGCTTTACTTTTCCACGACTGCCTATAATAGCACCAATCCGCAAAGGATGCATGCAGGTGTACCAACAGGTTTTTTTTAAAATCATGCGCAGGTAGTCGCTGTCATTAAGATCACTAATATTATCTTTGCGCCAGCCCAATTCCAATGCCTGGCCTTCTACCGATTCGGTAACCATGTGCTGTATTTCTAAAAAAATTTGTTGTGATATTTTTTGCCCCAGCTTTTCCTTATTCATAAACAAAGGGTACAGGCCAAGCACATTCATGGCATCGCCTACATTAATGGCAATGGCTTTGTTGCTGTACTCATGCATGGTAGGTTTATTTCTTCTGAAAAGACTTTCGTCTTCTACATCATCGTGTATCAGAAAAGCATTATGCAACAACTCAAGTGAAACTGCTGAATACAATGCATCATCAAGCGAGCCTCCATAAGTTTTGCAGGACGCAATGCATAAGCCTGGCCTAAAGCCTTTACCACCCCTGTTTGGGTAATCGTGTACCAGGTTGTATAAATATTTACGGGGTTCTTTATCAGGAATAAAATGATGGATTCCTTTAAGCGTATCAGCCCCATATTGCTGTAACATAGATTTCATCAATGCCTCGTACATATTGCTTTTTTTAAAGTACCTCAATACCAATGACAGTTCTTACAGATGGGTTTAGAGGATCATATAATAAGGCATTGTAACGACCGGCTTTACAATTAGCGGGCAGCTTAATGTGAATGGCAATTTCTTTTGCCTCATCCCGTTTCAATATAAATGCTGCTGGTTTTATGTGCCAGTTTTTGGAAAGTATTTTTTGTTGCAGCGGACCGCAAAAATCAGTTTTTTGCAATTGTATTTTTACTGGCTTTGTAGCTGTGTCATCTGCAACAGACATATGTAAAACAGCCGTTTTGCCTGGATGTAATGGCTCTTCATGTTCTATCACAGCAACTGTGTCTTCCCGTTTTTTTTCATTGGCAGCGGGCGTTGCCTTATGTACATTTTCTGTTTCTTTTACAATAGTATTAGAGAGCAAACCCAATTGTT
>JAYVZR010000417.1:0-3514 GCA_043783135.1 Ferruginibacter sp.
GATTGCAATGATTTTTTTAGCATCATGGGGAAGTATTGCTGCTGCGCTAAATGCATTGGCATCCTGCACCGTAGTTGACTTTCATAAAAAATTTATTAATAAAACCTGTACAGAAGAGAAAGATTACAGCATCTCCCGCTGGTACACATTTGGCTGGGGTATATTTTGTATAATCATTGCCATGTTTGCTCAAAATATCGGCAACAGCTTAATTGAAGCAGTTAATATTTTAGGCTCTCTTTTTTACGGTATCATCCTGGGAATTTTCCTTGTTGCATTCTGGATAAAACATGTAAGGGGTAATGCGGTGTTTACAGCAGCAGTTATTGCCCAGTTACTGATTTTTGTTATTTATAAACTGGATATCATTTCTTTTTTATGGCTTAATGTTATTGGGGCAGTATTGGTTATTGTGCTTAGCCTGTTATTACAACCACTGATGCCAGGCAGCAAAAAAACAGTTTCTGAATGACTGTTATTTCATTGCTTTTTTTATTTCCTTCTGTAACTGAACACTCATTTTTGCATAATCATCATTATTTGCTTCTTTAGATAATGCTAAAGATGTTTTCGAGCTTTCCATGGCACCTGCATAATTACCCATTTCTTTTTGAATTTTTGCTTTGTATAAAAACATATAAAATGCTTTTGGATTTTCCTCCGTTGCCTTTGTTATATTATCAAGTGCCTTGGTTAAATTTCTATCGTATTCAAAATAAAACTGCGCTGCCTGCCAGTAAGGTCTTTTATCTGTAAGCATTGCTGTTTCTATCTGTACCCTTAATTTACTGATGATATTTGTTGTAATGGGTATATCAATTGTTGTCTTCTCCCACATTAATTGCAGGTCGCAGCTTTCAGGTTTAATATCTACAAACTGCATAGTGAAAATTTCTATTTTTGCAGGCATTTTATTAGAAGGCACACTAAAGCTGACAATATTATCTGCGTCATTATATCCCTCAATACCCCAGTTATTTACTCCTTTATTAATAATTACCTGCCACGATTCTACATCGGGGATAGTGTATAAAACATAGGTACCGGTATCTATTTTTTTGCCGCCTATTTCAACGGGGTTTGTAAATGTCAATCTTGTAGCAGCATTAGCACCCGTGCGCCACAATTTTCCATAAGGAACAAGATCCCCAAATACCATTCTTCCCTTGGCCCCTGGCCTTGAATAAGTCAATTCAATACTTCCCAATCCAAAATCCTGTTTTATTATTTGGGTAGAAGAAGGGGATGGTAGCTTTACCTGTGCAATTAGTGGTATTGAAAAAAAACAGATGATACAAGCGAATAGAATTAATATATTTTTCATTGTACTAAGTTTTTATTTGGCATATAAAATTGGTATCGGTTGCACTGATAAAGCGTAGCATTCAAATTTTCTTAACGGCAGGCAGATACTTTTTAAAAGGCCAATATGTTTTACCTGATCGTTATAAAATTATTCAAAATAAACTTTTACTGTCTGGTAAAATAAACGGTTATTTAAATACTGTTGCTGGGCCTGTTGTTGTTTTTCTGAAAAACCCTGTAACCCAAAAAGCCCTGCGGCATTTCCTTTATTGATGGCAATTTCAAGGTAACCGGCAGAATTAAACATCGCTAATTTTTCACCTTCAGTAACATCAGCATAGGTTTCACTTATTTTATCAATCACTTCATCTCTTTTAAACACAATTTTAAAACTCCGCCCTTTTCTTTGTTCCTCAAATTCATCTTTAGTAATGTTTACAATTACATTTTCAAAATTGTCAATAAAAATAATCTGGCCTTCCATCCAGTTATTGCCGAGCAATGCCCGTAACGGATTTTTTACACGTATAGAAACTGTTGCATCACCAATTTCTTCCAATGTTTTACCATTGTGCAATTCACTAAAAGCTTTTGCAAAAACAGCCGTACAATAAAGGGTATTTTTTTGTTCAGTCTTATCAAGCTTTATGGCCACCACTTTTTGTGGTACTTCTTCCAGTATCATGGTAAGTAAGCCATTATCTGCACAGCCAATATAATAGCCATTGTGTTGTGCAAGCAAAAGGTGTTCGGGCTTTTCATCAAATAAATTTACCATTATCAAATGAAAGGTTCCTGCAGGAAAATTCTTCATGGCATTTCTGCATACATAGGCTGCCTGCGGGTAATTAAAAGGAGAAAGCTGGTGCGTAATATCAACCAGTGTAAAAAAATCAGCATGTTGTAACAACTGTCCTTTTACAGCGCCTGCAAGAAAATCCTGCTGGCCAATATCAGATGTAAGGGTGAGTAAAGGCATGCAGGCAAATTGTTCAGTTGGTATTTATGTAATTAATTATTTGTTTTTATCGGCTCCGTTTTTTTAAAAGGGTCAGTTTATTTCACCAATAAGCCATCTTTCATAAAAAATTTTTTCAATACCCTGTCTGCAAAGGAAGGAAAAAATTTATTCATCCATACTGTTTGCTTGCCCCTAAAGGTAAGTACAACGGTTCGTTTACGTTTGGCAATTGCCTGTAAAATATAGCGGGCACATTCATCAGATTGCATCAGGCCACGGTCAATCATTGGGTTTTGGCTATGAATTTTGCCTTTACCATTCAATGCCATATTACGCATATTACTTTTTGTAAAACCCGGGCATACCCACATAATGTTAACACCACTGCCAACCATTTCTGTACGCAATGCTTCCAGCCAGCCAATCACTGCAAATTTAGAAGCAGAATAAGCACTTCTGCCCGGCAAGCCTCTGTAACCCGCAACAGAAGATATGCCAACGATGGTTCCTTTTCTTTCAATAATAGAATTTAGCGCCAGTTTGGTGCAATAGGCTGTTCCGTAAAAATTAGTATCTATTACTTTTTTTATCACATCAAGATCTACATCTTTCAACAATGCCCTCATTGAAATACCTGCATTGTTGATTAAAATATCGATTCCGCCAAAAGTTTCAATTGTGGAGTTGATAAAGTTTTCGCACTCACTGTATTGGCTTACATCTGCCACCATTGCGTGTAATAAATGATTTGAATATTGCACCTGTAAATTGTACAATTTATCCTGGTTACGGCCACAGGTAGCAACCTTAGCACCCATCGGAATTAATTTATCAATCAATGCCTTGCCAATGCCTTCGCTGCCCCCTGTAATCACCACTACTTTATTTCTAAAGAAATCATTCATAAAAAAAATTATACGCAAAAATAAGTTAGTTAGCTTGTTGTTGAAAAACAAAGTTTCTGCAAATTGAATAAAAGATAAGTAGAATAGGGTTAAAGGACAAAACTTATTGGTTTAAGTTGAACATGATTTACTTTTAAATGTGAATCGCAGGTTTAGAATTAAGCTTATTCAAAAGTATATTATTGAAATAAAAAAAGCGGCGTCATAATTGACGCCGCTTTGTGATCTGGCTGGGACTCGAACCTAGGACCCTCCCGATAAAAATCGGGATGCTCTACCTTTGAGCTATCAAAGCCTCAATATATTTCCTTGATTTCATTTTCTTTATCGCCAATTCCCTTTG
>JAYVZR010000418.1:0-9375 GCA_043783135.1 Ferruginibacter sp.
ATTTCAATAATCGTTTGAACCCCCATTGCTGTCAATCCACTAATCCAGGTAGATCGGTTATTGTTTAAGCCACACCATTGCATAGCGTTGTATTGAATATTACAGATGTTATATGCTGTTGTGGCATGGCCTGCCTTATCCATATTTAACCATTCGCTATTATCATTAAACAAATGAAAACGGCTATGGGGAAATTTTTTATACCATAAATAGTAGAGGCCTGTCATTGCTAAAGTCTCTACAGCTGACTCAACAATTATTACGCTTCTTAAACGGCTTTCATTAAAAGGTGGATTGGAGATACCATTTTGGGAATAACCGTAAATGCTTAAGCTAATAAGTAAGAATAATATTATGATTAGTTTATAATGTTTGATAAAAAGGAAAGCCTTTATAGATGATTTCAAAGTTTGATATTTTTGATAATGCTACTTTTAAATACTGTATTATGGTTTGTTTATGAGAGGCTATACTCAGGTTAGTGATGTTGTACTATCCGGCTGTCAATAAAAATATCCAGCAAGTTAAAAATGACATCAAGTTTTTGCTTATCTATGGTATCTAACAGTTTTGCCTTTGTAATAAAAATATCGTTTGACCCTTTGCTGATTGTATGAGGAAATAAAAATACTTCTACCGGCACTTTAAATACTATTGCTATTTTTTCCAGCATTGATACTGAAATATCACTACAACCGCTTTCTATCAGCGAAAAATCTCTTGTTTTCATTCCAAGCCGACAGGCCAAATCTTTTTGTAACATATTTTGTTTCTTCCTGAGTTCAATGATATTAAAACCAACTATTTGCTGCAACCCTTTATGCGTATTTTTTTTCATAAAATATTTTATTATTAAATTGACACATCATTTAAAAAAGCTTTGCCAGGAATGGCAGGGCTTGGACATGCAAGCAGCACCAATGCTGCTATATTTTTATTTACTTATCAATCCTGTTTTTCTCAATAATTTTCTGTTTTCACTGTAATGGGTAAACTTATAAACCAATGCATACATCAACACCGGTAGTATCAATAGTGTAAGAATTGTAGAAGTTATTAAACCGCCTATCACTACTATAGCCAATAGCTTTTGAGTTTCTCTGCCTATGCCATGACTGATGGCCGCTGGTAATAAACCAATCATGGCCATCAGGGCCGCCATTACTACTGGCCTTACACGGCTGATGACTCCTTCACGGATGGCGGTATCCAATTGCATCTTACCATCTAAATTTTTTCTGAATACACTAATGAGTATTACACCATTCTGAATACAAACACCAAACAATGCAATAAAACCAATGTCTGCGCTGATGCTGAAATTAATACTGGTGACGTGCATTGCAAGTATTCCCACAATCAATGCAAAAGGCACATTCATGACAGTGAGTACTGCGTCTTTAGTATTGCCAAATGTTACAAACAAGATGAGGAATATTACAAGCAGGCAAATAGGTACTACCTGCGCCAATGTTTTACCTGCTCTTTTCTTGTTTTCAAATTCACCGTTCCAGGTGGTAAAATACCCCTGTGGCAAATGAATAGCTGCATTTGTTTTGATATAACTCACTTTGCGTTTTTTTAAGTAAACGAACTGTTTTTATTTTATTTCACTTTCTGAATTACCGCTTTTTTCAACATGTATAGTAACTGTTTTTCGATATGCCCAGCCAAAAATCAGTGGGAACACCCACAGAGAAAAAATCATGGCGCAAAGAATGCCGCCAATCACCACCCGGGCAAGTGGACGGGAACTTTCTGAGCCAATACCATGCGACAATGCAGCAGGCAGCAATCCAATAGCTGCCATCATTGCGGTCATCATCACAGGGCGTATTCTTGAATTTACACCCAGCTTGATGGCATTGTAGAGTGAGCCTTGCTGCCCTTTAATTTTATCGAGGTTTTGTTTGAAAACAGTGATGAGCAGCACGCCGTCCTGTATGCAAATTCCAAAGAGTGCAATAAAACCAATGCCTGCAGAGATGCTGAAATTAGTGCCGGTCAGATGAAGGGCCACAATACCTCCAACAATGGCAAACGGAACATTTAAAAACACCAGGACTGCATCTTTAAAATTTCCAAACATGGCAAAGAGTAGCAGAAAAATAAGCAACAGGCTGACGGGTACTACCTGTGCCAGCCGTTGCTCTGCCCGCTGCTGGTTTTCAAAATCTCCCTGCCAGGCCATACGGTAGCCACGTTTCAATTGCACAGCCTTATTCACTTTTTCCTGTGCTTCGGCAATAGTGCTGCCCATGTCTCTGTCACGGATAGAAAATTTCAATGTGGAGTAGCGTTCATTATCATCCCGGAAAATAAGGCAGGGGCCTGTTTTCTGTGTGATGGTGGCTATCTCCTTGATGGGTACTTTGCTGCCACTCTGTGTTGGCACCATGAGATTGCCAATATCGTCTGCATTTTTTCTGAAGCCTTCCGGCATCCGGATGCGGATATCAAATATTTTAATGCCTTCATACAGTTGCGATGCAGCAAGTCCGCCAATGGCCATCGCCATAACTGCATTGGCATCAGCTGTGGCTACGCCATACAAAGCAAGTTTTTGCTGGTCAAGGCTTACATCAAGCTCCGGCTGGCCTATATTGTAGATAATACCCAGGTCTGCAACTCCTTTTACCTGCTTCAGTATGTTATACACTTCATTTACCTTTTGCTCCATATAGTTCAATGAATCGCCATACACTTTCACACAGATGGAACCCTTTACGCCACTAACGGCCTCTTCTACATTATCCATTATTGGCTGGCTGAAATTGAGATTAACGCCTGGAATAACGGCGAGCTTTTCATTCATTTTGTCTATCAATTCGTCCTTACTCATTTTGGGTTTCCATTCTGCCTCGGGATAGAGCATCACACTAAATTCATTGTTATAAAAACCAGCCACATCCGTTCCGTCATCCGGCCTTCCCGTCTGGCTAACAGCATACTTTACCTGCGGAAACTGAATGATTATTTTTCTGGCCTGCATGGCAATTTCTTTCGACTTTTCAAGGGAGATGCTGTAAGGTGTCTGCACCCTTAGCCAGATAGAACCTTCATTCAGTTCAGGCAAAAATTCACTGCCCAAAAATTTAAAAGAAAAAATGCCGACTACCATCGCCACAATAGAAATCAGCACCACCGGCACTTTTCGCTTATACGCACCCACAAATCCGTTCAGCATAAAGCCGGTAAGGTGATGCACAAACGGGTTGTGTTTTTCTTTCACATTCTTATTCAGAAGCATGCTTATCAACACCGGAACCAACGTGAGGGTGGTGATTAATGCACCGAGCAATGCAAAGCCAAGTGTATAAGCTAAAGGAGAAAACATTTTGCCTTCCACTTTTTCAAAAGCAAATACCGGCAGCAGTCCGGTAATGATGATAAGCTTGGCAAAGAAAACCGCTTTGCCCAACTGGGTGCCATTTTTTCTAATCAGCCCAAGTTTCGCCAGCCGGTTAAATTTGGGCATGCCCACTTCCATTGCCTTATGATCCAGAATAACGAACATACCTTCCACCATCACCACTGCACCGTCTATGATGATACCGAAATCAACCGCACCAAGCGAAAGCAGGTTGGCCGACATGCCCATCAAATGCAGGCAGATAAAGGCAAACAGCAATGCCATCGGAATAATGATAGATACAATCAGCGTGGTGCGCCAGTTGAACATAAACAGCGACACCAGCAGGGTAACTAGCAGGATGCCTTCTACCAGGTTATGCATCACCGTGTGTGTTGCAAATTCTATAAGTTCTGTACGGTCGTAATAAGGAACAATCTTGGTGTCCTGAGGAAGGATGTAATTATTGAGCTTATCAATTTTTGCCTTCAGAGCCTCCAGTACCTCAGTGGGATTAGCGCCCTTTCGCATTACAATAATGGCTTCCACCGCATCTTCTTCGTCTGTTATAATGCGCTTTCCGGATGAGTCAGTCAGCCCATCTGCCCGAGCCACCCACCCCAGCCTTGGCAGGTTACTGACAGATACATCCGCCACATCTTTCACCAGCACCGGCACACCGTTATTGTTGGTCACAACAATATTTTTTATCTCGTTGATATCGTTCAGCAAACCAATACCCCTTACCACAAAAGCCTGGTTGTTCTGAATTATCATATCGCCGCCAATATTGATATTGGTTTTTTGCACAGCTGTAAAAACATCCAATGGCGTAATGTTCAGTGTAGTGAGTTTCTCGGGGTCCACCTGGATTTCAAAAGTTTTTGTTTTGCCGCCAAATGCTGTGATGTCCCCAATGCCAGGCACAGAGCGGAGCTGACGGTCAACCACCCAGTCCTGCATGGTTTTCAGTTCCCGTGCATCCCTTATTTTGCTCCGCAATGTGTAGCGGAAAATTTCACCGGTTGGCCCAGTTGGCGGTTGTACGGAAGGCAGTATGCCATTAGGCAGTGTAGCATTACCAAGCAGGTTCATCACCTGCTGACGGGCTTCCGGATCTTTCACGCCGTCGTTAAAGATTAGCTTAATATAACTGAGGCCAAAAATGCTGGTAGAGCGAAGACTGGTTTTGTTCTGTACAGGTGCCAGTGCCAGCTCTACAGGAATGGTGATAAGTTTTTCCACCTCTTCCGCACTGCGGCCCGGCCATTGGGTGATAACACTAATCTCCGTGTTAGTCACATCAGGGAAAGCCTCAATGGGCATATTTCTAAACGTGATAATGCCAGCCAAAACCAGCAGAACGGCACAAAAAATAATGAAGATTTTATTTTTTAAAGAAAACCCTATGATGCTTTTAAGGAATTTATTCATGGAAAGAATTTGATTTTACAGCCGCTCTTTTTGAATGAGCAGCGGGTCATTATATATGGTTGCCCGATGCGGCAATCGTAACTGCCAGCTTTGCCTGCGGCGGTGTCAATTGTTGAGTGCTGCATATATCTGCAGTGTATCGGTGCCAATGAGTACGTCGCCTGGCTTAATACCCGATTGTATGAACACCCTGCTGCCGTTGCTGCTGATAATATTTACAGCACGTATTTCCACATCAGCTTTACTTTTATACACCAGCACATAATACTGACTGTGGTCAAAAACCAGTGCCCCGCTTGAAATGCTGGTAGCCTGTTTATCCTCGCTGTTGTTTACCATAACAGTGGCAAACATCTGTGGCTTCAGCAGGTAATCTGGGTTACTAAGCATCACCCTCATTTTCATTACACGATTGGTGGGATCCAACACATTCATCAGCTTGTCGATTTTCCCTCTGAAAATCTTATCGGGATATGAAATGGTGGTTACTTCCACTTCATCCCCTACATGCACTTTACTGATGTTGGCTTCATATACATTCGCCTGCACCCACACTTCCTTTAAATCTGAAATGGTAAAAAGATTCGTACCATTGTCTGTGCGTATAGACATACCGTTAGTAACATTCTTTTGCACTACAAACCCACTTATGAGGCTTTTGATAAAATACTCACCCTGCCGGTTGTTGCCGTTGATGCTCAATATGCGCTGAGCCGCCACTTTGGAGGCTTCGGCCTGCTGCGCCGCCACGTCTGCATTGCTAACATCTACCTGGCTGGCCAGCCCGCTTTTATACAAATCCTTCTGCTGCTGCAGCACACGGGCTGTCAACTGCACATTGGTTTCTGCATTGATGAGCGCTGCATTGTAGTTGGCCACCTCGACACTTTTTATCATACCCAGAACCTGGCCTGCCTGCACATAATCTCCTAGCATCACTTTTATGTCCTGCAGGTTACCGCTGATAAGCGGAAAAATATTCGCTACTTTATCGGGATTGAAATCTACCACTCCATTGAATTTGATAGAATTGGTGAGTGTAGAAGTCTTCGCTGTGTCAGTCTGCAGCGTTTTCATTAGTGAATCAGGAATTACATACGGTTCTCGTTTTGCCATTGATGTATCCACCTTGCCTGTACACGAATAAAAAGCTGCTGCTAAAAAAAAAGTAAGGCTATAAATGCTATAATTTATTATCCTGTTCATACTTAAATTGGTTTCGGAAAATTATTTATTAAAAATGTTTGTGCCCGTGGTGAAATTCAGTTGCTCCAACTGGCTGATACGGTTATACCGCAAGTTGTTCAGTTGCAGCACATTTTGTTTGTATGAATCATAAAAATCAATAAACTCCAGTATTGAAATATTTCGCCGCTCATAGTTCTTTGTCACTTCCTTAATGAGCGTATTAAAATCACCTTCAAAGGCCGGGTCAAAACTGTTCAGCAATTTTTCTGCCCTCACTGCACCAATATAACTGTTGGCTACCTGGCTTTCAATGGCATCCTGTGTGGCGTTCACCTGCAGCTTGCTGCTCTCTGTTTGTGCAACGGCTTGTTTAATATTACCCTGGTTGCGGTTAAAAATGGGCATGTTGACGCCAAAGCCCACTGCATTAAAACCCTTCACATAACTGCCCAACCGGTCGTAGCCTGCATTCAGTGTAACATCCGGCACCGCCAGCGCTTTCTGCAGAAGAAGGTTCTGCTGGTTAAAAGTCACGGTTGACTTCGCCATCTTTAAATCGAACCGGTTATTGTAAGCACTGTCCAGCAATGATTGATAAGTTACGTTCGCAATTATTGATTGCGGCCGTTCATCCATTGTAACTAACGGCATCACATAAGCGCTGGCTTCTGCCCTTATGAGCAGTTTGAATTCGCTGTTCACATCATCAATGTTTCCCTGCAGTGTGGCCAGCTCAGCCTGCAGCGAATAGAGTTGGGATTTAACGCGTACAAGTTCCTTGAGTGCGATATTACCTTTCTTTACCTGTTCTTCAAAAGCCAAAGTTGTTTTCTGCAGAGAGGTTATCTCCAAATTATAAGCCTGCTGCATTTGCTGCAGGTAATAGGTATTGTAAAAATCATTTCTTAATGTGTAACGCAGCGAACGGAGAATATCATAAAACTGAAACTCAGTAATTTGCACACCAGTTTTAGCAAGTTCAATAGCCTTGCTTCTTTTGCCTGCAGTTTTAATCAGCTGGCTAAGCTGAAGGGCAATTTCCCGGTTATCATCGCTGTAGTCAAAAAACTTTTTTGTGTCCGGCTGATAAAAGCCGCTGTTAAAACCAAACTGCGGATTGTCATACAGTTTGGCAGTAATTACATTGGCCTTTGCACCATCAATGCTGAAGCGCTGTGCCAGCAATTGCAGGTTGTTTTTAATAAACAACTGCTCAGCCTGCGGCAATGAAATAGTGATAGTGTCGTTGGTTGGCTGGCCAGCAGCCAGACCAGGCAAAAAACATAAGGTTGCAATACATCTTATTAAAAAAAGATTGGCTTGTAAAAATCTGAATAACATGCAATAAGTGTTTAGCTCTTTGTAAAAGCTGCCGTTAATAAATAAAATAGGGTTCCAAATAGGCAAAGCAGTAAAAGTTGTTCGTAGAAGCTATACAAATTACTGTGAACCAGTCTTTTTTTGATCAAAAAAAAATGGAGCATTATTTAGCCAGAGTTAACTAAAAAACGCAGCTTGCTACAATTCAAAACTTACCTCTATAAGTTATTTCGTTGTAAGAAAAAATATACCAATTATTTTCGGGAGTGCCATGTATAAAATAGCTTTTCAAATAATTGAGAAGCTTTAATACAAAATACCTGAAATCCTAAACCCTGAAAATATTGTTAACTGAAAATACCTTTCAATTTAGCACCCATTTCACCCATCACTTCTTCTGCTTTTTCTTTCATCCCTTCGGGAATATGGCCATCCACAAAATGAGCAGCTTTGTCAAACATTGTTTCTTCATGTTTACTGGCCAGTGCTGTAGCTGATTGCTTTGCAGCTGGCTGTACGATTGTATCATTCTGATTGTTTTCATCTGCCTTGCTGGTTTGTTCTTTTCCATCTTCAGTATCATCACCAAATACTTTGGATAGTGAGTTTTTCAGGCCGGGAGATTTTTCTTCGGCATAATTTACTACGGTATTAATAATGCCTGTGGCTTCTTCCTCACTGATATTTTATTGTTCAGTGAGTTGGTCAATTAACTGTTCCATAATTTTTGTTTTTATTTGTTTGATATTGTAAACCTACAATGAGATGTACGACTTTTAATTTTCTAATCGTTCGTTGGGCAAAAGCAATCGGCGAACTGATTTTTACAATCTTTATATTGGCTAAAACAATTCCCCTTTACCTGTATTCTTAATCATAGCAATATGCTGTGATCGTATGCCCGGGATTTATATTTATCTGCTTCATGCTGCTGTATTAAAGAAGCCGCCCTATTGATATGTTGCTGCAGTAGTTCTGTATCTATATCTGCAAATACATCATCAATCAACTGGCCAAGCTCAGGTATTTTACTAATTATATGGCTTGTAAATACTAAAAAAAGTCCATTGGCTCCTTTAATGCTGATGCCTGCATCGCTGGCTGCTTTTTCTATTAACTGGCACATGTTATTATTTTGTTTTAGAGATAATGAATCAAAGGCTAAAATTATTTGCAGGATGGTAATGATAAGAGCGGCAATCGCTGAAAAGGCAAATAGTATAGTTGAGAAGATAATATATTTTTTAGAAACAACTTGCTTGTATTACAACAGACGAGTTTATTTTTTAAAAATTTGCCCCGGCAGGATAACCGGGGCAGGAGCCAGCAATGAAAATCTTTTTACGAATTTATGCTCTTGCAGAAGCTATCTGGTTTTCCACCGTGGTTATTGTTTATTTCAACTTTGGGTTTTAATTATTTTATAATTAGTCTGATTGAAAAATTCATATTCTAAAGAGTATTTTAACTGATGCAATCAAAGAGGAAAAAGAACCCCGTATTGCTACGGGGCTTTTCAACTTTAACTCTTATGAAAACCAGCCATGAAATATTTTAACCGTGGTAATTAAATTTTTTGATAATAGATTTTACAGCTGGTGCAGCCTGTTTGCTGGTGATATTGCGGTTGTTAATTTCATCTTCTGCCCAGCCCTGCCAGGTGAGTTTATTCGTTTTTGCATCTGTCATATTGATGGTAAGTACACCTTCTTTTACTGCAATATTACTTGTGCGGTTACCCATGTAAACAGATGATTGTAAAAATCTTCCCCTTCCTCCAAAACCAAAGCCAAAGGAAGGATAGGCATACACAGGGCTGCTTTCCCTTTTTGTACCATTTGCTACTGCAATGCTATAATCTATCAACACATCTGCATTGTTGTTTACCTGCTGCATGCCTTTCTTCTCCAATTGTTCAATTACAGCATCTTTAATATTATTGTCTATAATATCGCTGCTGATATGTTTATTGTTCTGGGTGTTATTGCTTTGCATCAATGCAAACGATTTATAATTATTAAAGTCAATACCTTTTGCTTTTTCAGTATGGCTGGCTACGGCGCAACTGGTGAAAGTAATCG
>JAYVZR010000419.1:0-23321 GCA_043783135.1 Ferruginibacter sp.
AATTGGTTGCTTTTGATACATCCACCTGTAATAAGGTAGATTCAACTACTTTTAATATTACTGTAGTTGCCAATCCAACTGCCAGTTTCATGGCATCACCTAACCCCGGAACTGTGGAAAATACACCCACACAATTCACCAATCTTTCTTTAGGTGCAACGAGGTATATCTGGAATTTTGGTGATGGGCAAACCTCAACGGAAACTAACCCTCTTTATCAATTCGAATCTACGGGTGTTTTTAATGTATGCTTACAGGCTATTAATGCTGCCGGTTGTATAGATACTTTTTGTTTGGATGTGTTTGCAAAAGTGACACCATTGGTTGCCGTACCTAATGCTTTTACCCCGGGCAATTTTGGAAAAAACGGTACTATAAAAGTAGTAGGTTTTGGAATAACAAAAATGACCTGGAATATTTATAATCGCTGGGGGCAGTTGGTTTTTTCATCATTAAGCAAAAGCCAGGGATGGGATGGAACATTTAAAGGGACTTTACAACCCATGGATGTATATGCATATACTTTAGATGTTCAATTTTCAAGTGGTATCAAAGAAAGAAAGACAGGCGATATCACTTTGATAAGATGAGGATAAGTATTTAATATTTTATAAGTGAAATATAAAAAAACAACATTATTCTTCTTTGCATATAGCTTCACAATTTTATCATTTGTGCAGGCACAGGATTTTCATTTTTCTCAATTCTTTAATTCCCCACTCCTTAATAATCCTGCCAATACAGGTTTTATTCCGGATGCGGATTATAGGATTGGCGCCAATTACCGGGACCAATTTTCTTCCATACTGGCATCGCCTTACAAAACCGTTAGTGTATTTGGGGATGCACAAGTTTTTCGTGACCGGCTTGACAATGGTTGGGTAGGTTTGGGCGGTGTAATATTAAGCGATATTGCAGGTAGTGGGGGTCTCCGTTCCAATAAAGTATATGCCTCAGCAGCATACCACCAAATGCTTGGTGAAAGCAGCCTGCTTTCTGCCGGATTTAATGTGGGATGGGTGAATAAAGTTATAGACCCATCTAAATTAAATTTTCCTGATCAGTTTGATGGAAAATTTTTTGATAGTAATGCGCCCACTTCAGTGCAATTAGCTAGTACCAGTATTAATTATTTTGATATGCAGGTTGGGTTAAACTACGCCTACTTCCCCACAGAAAATGTTTATATAAACGGAGGCTATTCTTTGATGCATGTAAACCAGCCAAAGGAAACTTTTTTTTCTGAGAATTACGATACAAGTAGGATATCTATGCGGCATACTGGTTTTGTAAATGCAATTTTAAAAGTAAATGACAGGGTTATTATTAATCCCAATGCCTATTATAGTAACCAGGCAAAGGCAAGTGAAATGGTAATTGGATTAATTGCCAACTATAACCTTTCAGGCCCAGGCGGCGATATGCAATTAATAGCCGGCGTATATTACAGGGCGGGCGATGCATTTATACCCATGCTGGGGTTTGAAATAAAGCACATAAGTTTTACATTTAGTTACGATGCCACTACATCGTCTTTAAAAAGTTTTAATAATGGCCAGGGGGCAACAGAATTTGGTATAATTAAAAAGGGCTTTTATGCCAAAGCCGGCGGAGATACACGCCAGGTGCTTTGCCCAAGGTTTTAAATAACTTGCTGCAGGCTTTTACACAGCATTTGTTTCACTTCCTTTACAATTTTGTGCAGACTTATTATTTTTAAAATACCTTTCTACCTACCGTCATAAATTAAAGTTGCCAGGGGAAGTATTTTTTTATAAAAAGAAAACAGCGGTAAAAAAAATTAATAAAAGCGCAATGAAAAAAATAGTTTTTTTGCTACTGCTAACTTTTTTTTCGATAGCAATGTCCGCCCAGGAAAATGAGCCTGCAGCGAGCAAAACTGCAGGGTTTCAAAAAGAGAAATTATTTTCTGGTGGCGATCTAAGTTTATCCTTTTACTCCGGGGGTATCGCTTTTGGCATAAGCCCTTTTTTGGGGTATAGTGTAACACCATGGCTGGATGCCGCCTTAAGTTTAAATTTTTATTATGCCAGCCAAAAGGATATTTATGCAAATAAATATAGTCAGACAAATGTTGGCCCCGGGGCATTTGTAAAAATTTATCCTTTGAATTTTTTATACACACAGGCCCAATTCGAGCATAATTTTATCAATAGCAAATTAACACCACCCCGAGGGGGCATTCTTTCTTCTTATTCAACAAGTGTAAACAGTTTATTACTTGGATTGGGCTATTGTTCCGGCCGCAGCCCGTCAAACAACAGTTTTTTTTTATTTTTCAGTATTGTTTGATGTATTAGGGAACCCAGGTTCGCCCTATGTAGATTATTACGGAAGGTTAATACCTGTTATAAAAGCAGGGTATAATATTGCACTGTTCCAGCGCAGATAAAATAATCAATTATTTAATTACGTAAATATATCTTCTGGTTTATTAACAACGGTAAAATTTTCTTTCAAGTGATTGTATAAAAAACCTTCTACCGACATTTTATTCATGTGCTTCAATAATCCGTCATAAAAGCCATCGGTGTTTAAAATAAAAATTTGTTTATCGTGTATGCTGAGCTGGTTCCAGGTAAGCATTTCAAACAGTTCATCCAATGTGCCATAACCGCCGGGTAAAACAATAGCCGCATCACATTTTTCGTACAGCATGCGTTTACGTATGTGCATATTTTCAACAACGATTAATTCTGTTATACCTTCATGCTGGTGTTCCCATTCAGTTAAAACCTGTGGAATTATGCCAATTACTTTCCCATCTTTTTCCAATACAGCATTTGCTACCGATGCCATTAAACCTTTGTTGCCACCACCATAAATTAAAGTGATATTTTTTTCAGCTAACAGGTGACCTAACTGTGTAGCCTGCCTGGCAAATAAAATATTGTTACCTGCTTTACTGCCACAAAAAACTGCGATGGATTGGAATGTCATAATGATGCTTATTATTTAAAATTCATCAATTAGTTTTACATCTGCTAATTTAGCAGCATTATTTTTTAATTATTAATTCATTATGTCTCCTTCAACTCTTTTGTATTTTGTTATCGGTTATTTTTTATTATTATTTATTGTAGCATGGTACACCAGTAGAAATTCAAATAATGATTCTTTTTTTATTGGTAACCGAAACAGTAACTGGATGCTGGTTGCTTTTGGTATGATTGGAACTTCGTTAAGCGGTGTAACATTTGTAAGTGTGCCGGGGAGTGTGGGTAATATTGGCAAAGAAGGGTTAATGCCAAATGCGCTTGGGTATTTTCAGGTAGTTATCGGTTATTTTATTGGGTATATTGTAGTGGCTTATGTATTATTACCACTTTATTATAAGCTCAGTTTAACCTCTATTTATAATTACCTGAAACAACGTTTTGGAAACTGGGCTTATAAAACCGGGGCTTCATTTTTTATTTTATCAAGAACAGTTGGTGCCACAGCAAGGCTTTATCTTGTAATTAATATTCTGCATATTTTTATTTTATCAAGAATGCATATACCATTTTGGGTATCTGCTGCGGTAGTATTAATAATGATATTGCTATACACTTTTGAAGGAGGTGTAAAAACAATTGTTTACACAGATACATTGCAAACAACATTAATGATAATTGGTTTGGTTGTTTGTATAGGTTATATATTATCCCACCTTAATTTTTCTGTGAGCGAGGCTGTTAATGCAATGGAAGCAAAAAGCCTCACTAAAATATTTAATACAGATATAAAAAGTAAGGGTTTTTTTATAAAGCAAATTATAGGAGGTACATTTATTACTATTGCCATGACGGGCTTAGACCAGGAAATGATGCAGAAAAATATCAGTGTAAAAAACCTGAAAGATTCACAAAAAAATATGCTGAGTTTTAGTGTGATATTGGTTTTTGTAAATTTATTATTTCTATTATTAGGCGGCCTTTTGTATTTATATGCATACAACCACGGAGCCAGTTTTACAACAGTAATGGTAAACGATCAGCCCACATGGGCATTTGTTCAAAACAACCTCATTATAACCGGCGATAATTTATTTCCTTCTGTTGCATTGGGTTTATTACAATCAATGCCATCTTTTATTTCAATCATTTTTATTATTGCTTTAATATCAGCTTTATTTCCAAGCGCTGATGGTGCATTAACTGCACTCACTTCAACATTTTGTATTGATATATTGGGCATTAAAGAAAGGGAGGATTTAAATGAAAAGCAAAAAAAACGGATGCGGCTTACTGTTCATTTAATAATGAGTGTTATATTTTTTATAAGCATATTAATTTTCAGGGAAATTAACAGCCGGTCTATCATTGATAAAATTTTAGATCTTGCTGGCTATACTTATGGGCCGTTATTGGGGCTGTTTTCATTTGGCATTTTAACAAAACGAAGTTTGCCTGATAAATATATTATTGCGCTGATAGCTTTGATAAGCCCTGTAATTTGTTACCTGCTTCAAATAAATGCTCCCAACTTATTAAATGGATATGTAATAGGAATTGAAATTCTTATTATTAACGGGCTGCTGACTTTTACCGGCTTGTTAATCATTTCTAAAAAGCAATAGTTAAACCAATATATATTTTACTTTTGTATAATTAAACGTGCCATTCTTTATTGATATAATAAAATGAGAATGGCACTATTGTTATAAAACAAAAAGCTGGTATGGAGTTAGTAAATAGCATTGCAGAAGAATATGCTGCTACATATTCTTTTGAACAAGATGAACTTTTGCAGGCATTAAATTTGTATACTGCCAGTACACATGAAAATGCACATATGCTTAGTGGCCATGTACAGGGAAGTTTTTTAACTTTATTGAGTGGGCTTTTACAACCCGAAAAAATTTTAGAAATAGGAACTTTTACAGGGTATAGTGCTTTATGTTTAGCCAAGGGTTTAAAGCCAGGTGGTTTATTACACACTATTGAATTAAGAGAAGGGGATGCAGCTATTGCAAAATCTTATTTTGAACAGTCAGTTAATAAAGATAAAATAAAGTTACACGTAGGTAACGCCAATCAAATCATTCCCACATTATGTGAACAATGGGATATGGTTTTTATTGATGCAGATAAAACAGGGTATATCGATTATTACGAATTAGTTTTGCCATCAGTAAAACAAAACGGTATTATCATAGCTGATAATGTTTTATTTCACGGGCAGGTATTAGACAAAAATATAAGTGGTAAAAATGCCAAGGCCATCCAGGCTTTTAATGAGCATATAAAAAATGATACCAAAGTTCGGCAAGTTTTGTTAACCGTAAGGGATGGCCTGATGTTAATACAAAAGTTATAAAAAGTAATCGCTAAAAATATTGGATCGGGTATGAGTAGAAAATTATTTTATTTGCTGGTAATTGTTGCAGGTAGTTTTGAAAAGGCAACTGCGCAAACACTTACACCTGTGCAGTATATTGAAATATACAAGGGTCTTGCGATAAAAGAAATGAAGCGCATGGGCGTTCCTGCCGCAATAACCCTTGCCCAGGGTTTATTGGAAACAGAAAGCGGGAACAGTGACCTTGTAAAAAAATCTAATAATCATTTTGGCATAAAATGCAAAGGCACCTGGACGGCAGAAACAGTTTATCATGATGATGATGCAGCAGGCGAATGTTTCAGAAGTTATAAAGACGCAGAAGCATCTTACAGGGATCACAGCAATTATTTGCGTGGAACTGACAGGTATGCATTTTTATTTGCGCTTCAACAAACAGATTATAAAGGTTGGGCAAAAGGATTAAGAAAAGCGGGTTATGCAACCAATCCACAATATCCCGAAATATTGATAAGGAATATTGAACAATATAATCTTGAACAATATACAATAGAGGGAATGAAGGAAGGAGAAAATACAGTAACAGCTTATAAAAATAAGGTAGAAAATGGTGTTTCGGCTACAAATGGTCAGGAGAAAAATATACTTCCGTCTAATGATGCTCACAAAAGAAATAGTTCTGAGGCAAACGAATCATCTGGGTTTATCAATGGAAGTAAATATGTAATTGCTAAAAAAGGCACTTCTTTATTAGCCATAGCTTCAGAAAATGATATTGATTTAAGTAAATTATTATCATATAATGATATGGAAGATGACGGTATTCTTAATAGCGATCATGTTATTTTTCTGCAAAAAAAATCCAAAACAGGCAAGACCGGTTTTTACATGGTGCAACAGCAGGAATCCCTGTATGGTGTATCCCAAAAAAATGGCATACAATTAAAATATCTTTTGAAGTATAATGATTTAACAGAAAATTCGTTAGTAGCTGCAGGAACGCAATTGAAATTGAATCCGGTTGCATTAAAGCAGCCTGTAGCTAAAGAAAATGGAAAATCTTTGGTTATTTCTGCTTCGCCAGCTACCCTAGACAAAATACATGAGGTTCAACCCAAAGAAGGATTGTATAGCATTGCAAAGAATTATCAGGTTAGTGTACAGCAATTAAGAGAGTGGAACAATCTTGTAAATGATACTTTAAAAGTAGGTCAGCAACTAATTGTTTCAGAATAATTTATAAAGTAAAAACAAATGCCCACTTCAACATCAGTAATACAGGTATTTGATAAAAAATTTCAGCCATACATAAGCGCTTCAAAAATTGAAACAAGGATAAAAGAATTAGCAACAGAAATCAATGCTGAATATGAAGGTAAGCGGCCAATATTTATAGCTATTTTAAACGGTTCTTTTATGTTTGCATCAGACCTGTTTAAGCAAATACATATTGATGCAGAAATATGTTTTATAAAATTAGCTTCTTATAAAGGAACCCGTTCCAGCGGGAATGTAATTACTTCTATTGGGCTTGATGAGCCTTTAAAAGACAGGCATGTTTTAATTATTGAAGATATTGTTGATACAGGAAATACGCTTGATAAATTTTTGCCGCAATTATATGATCAGCATCCGGCTTCATTAAAAATTGCTGCTTTATTGCACAAGCCAACAGCACTGCAATTTCCTATTGTAATAGATTACCTGGGGTTTAGTGTACCCAATATATTTTTATTGGGCTTCGGGCTTGATTATGATGGATTGGGCAGGAATCTTGCAGAAATATACCAATTGGTAGAAAACTAAAAACAGTTGCTGGCAAGATAAAAATACCTTGTCAGATAAATTTTATAACTAACTTCATCTTAATACCAGTTGAAAAATCTAATTACATATATATCCTTCTTGTTTTTTATTCCTTATGCTAATGCCCAGTATTACCTGCGGGGAGAAGTAAAGGACGAAAAAAAACAATATTTGCAGAATGTAAAAATAATGCTTCACAGTACCCGGTATATTTATTATTCCGGTACTTCAGGCGGATTTGGTATTACATGCCGCAACCTTTCTGATTCCATTACATTAATTCTGGATGGATACGAAACAAAATCATTTGCAGTAAAAACAGATGTGTTTCAGCAAATAACTTTAAAAGCATTATCTTCTAACAGTACCAAAAACCGGCAGAAATTAATTTCCATAACAAAGGATCAGAATTTTTCTTCAACCTATAATTGGTACGTAAGCGATGAATCTTATTTTTCACTTGTTGAAAATGAAATAGTAGATGTCAATAAATTCCCCAATACCGGTTTTTCACTTAATATAAATAAAGCTTCGTATAGTAATATCAGGCGCTTTATCAATAACCAAAGCATGGTACCGCCGGATGCAGTGCGCATTGAGGAGCTATTAAATTATTTCAATCTTCATTACAGGGAACCTGCAAAAAAAGATGTTTTCAGTATTGAATCCCAAATATCAGATTGCCCGTGGGATGTGGAAAGCAAATTGTTATTTCTCAATATAAATGCACGTAAACTGGATATGGAAAATGTTCCACCATCCAATCTTGTTTTTCTAATTGATGTATCGGGAAGCATGGATATGCCTAACAGGCTGCCACTTGTAAAAGCTGCTTTTCAAATGCTGATAAAAAATTTACGGGAAAAAGATACTGTATCAATTGTAGCGTATGGAGGTACGGTTTCGGTTTGGCTGCAGCCTACCAGCGGTGCCGAAAAGCAAAAAATTATACAGTCCATTGAAGAACTTACAGCAAGGGGTGATACCCCTGGCGAATCTGCTATCCGGATGGCTTACGAACTGGCAGAACATACTTTTATTAAAGGAGGAAATAACCGGGTCATACTGGCAACGGATGGCGATTTTAATGTTGGTGAGGTATCTGAAAAAGCATTGGATGACCTTATTACAAAGGAGAAAAAAACCGGTGTTTATTTAACATGCCTTGGTGTTGGCATGGGTAATTATAAAGATTCTAAATTAGAAATACTGGCAAAAAGGGGCAATGGTAATTTTGCCTACCTGGATGATATCAATGAGGCTGAAAAAGTATTGGTGAAAGAAGTTACACAAACTTTTTATTCTGTTGCCGATGACGTTTTTTTAAATGTGCATTTTAATCCGGGTGTAATAAAAAGTTACCGTTTAATTGGGTTTGACAATAAGCGGGATGCCATTGCAGACAGTACCGGCGAACTGGAGGGAGGGGATATAGGGAGTGGTAACAGTGTATTGGCAATTTTTGAAATAACACCACTAAAAGAAGATGAATTTATTAATGGCACTTTCACGCAATTACCGGCGCAGGTGTCATTAAGATATGTCCTTCCAAATGTTGCTGCAAATACAGGAAACAGAAAGGAATTGAATTATAATTGCCCCAATAATTATGCTCCTTTTACTAATATAGACAAAGAATTTCAACTAGGCACCGCTATTGCAATGTTTGGAATGAAACTACGGGTATCAAAATTTTTCCCTAATTCTGAATGGACTGATATTGAAAAAATTGCCTACAGTGCTTATGATCCGTCGAATTACCTGCAAAAACAGTTTGTTGAACTGGTTGCTGCCGCAAAAAAGATTTATGTAAAAAAAAGAAAAAAGAATAGCAATTAAGCAAACATTTCTCTTACCTTATCAAAGAAATATTTACCAATAGACATAGCATAGAATAGCGCAAACCCATAATACAAAAAAGAAAATACCAAAATATCTTATACCCTTTTTTTTGGAAATAAAAATTAAAATAAGCCCTATAATCGGTTCTATATACCAAAATGAAAAGCCTAAAATTTCAAGTATTATACTGTCATATAACTTAAAAGAATGGTGTGGGGAAAAAGTATAAATGATAAAACATCCAACAAGTGATAAAAGGCCTCCAATAAAAATAAATATTCTTAAAAGCAAGTTCATAATTAATATATTTTTCAATATACATTCCCAGTAACGTTTCTCAACGGGCTTGAGCAGAACTTAGTACATTGCGTGTACAAAGGATGGGAGTATAATTTGTAATTCAATATAGAAAATAAAAAAAGTATTTCAACAATTGAATTTTTTTAAGCGGTTTGTTCAATTTTAGGGGATAGAAGAAAATTAATAACCAAATTAAATTAAGCAAACATCTCTCTTACTTTATCAAAGAAGGATTTATCACCCTTCTCTGGCTTTGGCACAAAGTTTTCGCTCTCCTGCATTTTCTCCAGCATTGCCTTTTCTTCACTGCTAATACTCTGAGGTGTCCAGATATTTACATGTATCAATTGATCGCCTTTTTCATACGAGTTAACAGCTGGAAATCCCTTGCCTTTTAAACGGAATATTTTACCACTTTGAGTTCCCGGCGGAATTTTAATTTTTGCTTTGCCGTCAATGGTAGGCACTTCTATATTAGTACCAAATACCGCTTCAGGAAAAGATATATGTAAGTCGAATGCAACATTTAATCCATCTCTGTGTAATTGTGCATGTGCTTCTTCTTCTATTAGTATTATTAAATCACCATTTGCACCGCCACGTTCGCCAGAATTACCTTTGCCGTTCATACTCAGCTGCATTCCTTCCTGAACACCAGCCGGAATTTCAATGGTTACGGTTTCTTCTCCGTAAACCCTGCCTTCGCCCTTACAAACCGTGCATTTATTAGCAATTGTTGACCCTTCACCATTACAGGTTGGGCAGGTTGTTACGGTTTGCATCTGGCCTAAAAAAGTATTTTGAACCTTTCTTACCTGGCCATTGCCACCACAGGTACTACAGGTCTGCACGCTATTTTTATCTTTGGCTCCGCTACCGCTGCAGGTAGCGCAAGGAACATATTTTTTTACTTTAACTGTTTTAGAGGCCCCTTTGGCCATCTCCTCGTAATTAAGTTTTATTTTTATTCTAAGGTTACTGCCTCTAACTCCATGGCTGCGCCCACCGGAGGAACGTCGTCCACCACCTCCGCCACCAAAGAAACTTCCAAACGGGTTCTCATCACCAAAAATATCTCCAAACTGGCTGAATATATCATCCATATTCATACCACCCCCGCCATTAAATCCACTGCCACCACGTGTACCGCTAAATGCCTGGTGCCCAAACCGGTCGTATTGAGCTCTTTTATCAGGGTCGCTTAATATTTCATAAGCCTCTGCAGCTTCTTTAAATTTTTCTTCAGAAGCTTTATCGCCGGGATTACGATCCGGGTGGAATTGCATCGCCACTTTACGGTACGCTTTCTTTATCTCATCCTGCGATACGGATTTTGTAACTCCTAATATTTCATAAAAATCTTTCTTCATAACCCGTGATCCTAAAGGATGATTTTGTTTTTTGTTCCCGATTCTTTAAAAGAACCAGGCATTTTTTATATTATTTTTTATAAGCCACTGTTATTTTCCTACAACCACTTTAGCAAAACGAATAATTTTATCATTTAAGTAATATCCTTTTTGAACTTCATCTACCACTTTATCTTTTAAGGTTTCAGTAGGGGCTGGTATTTCTGTTATTGCTTCATGTTTTTCTACATCAAAACTGGTATTGACACTTTCCATGGCTTTTAGGCCCTTACTTTGCAAAACATTTCTAAGTTTGCCAAAAACAAGAGCAATACCTTTTTTTATTTCTTCCAAATCATTGCTGGTTTGTAATTGTTTTTCAGCTCTTTCACTATCATCCAACACATCCAATAAAGAAGTGATTACTTCTCTGCCTGCGGTTTGAATCAGTTCAATTCTCTCTTTGGCACTACGACGTTTGTAATTATCAAATTCTGCAAATAAACGTATGTACTTATCTTTTTGCTCATCCAGTTCTGCCTGTATTTTTTCAATATCACTATCTTCTTCAGGATTGGTCAAATGCATATTTCCAGGAATATCCGAATCTGAATTTATATCCTCAAAACCCTGCATTTCGTCTGAAATTGATTGTTCGGCTCCAGTTGGTGTTGTTTTTTGTTCCATATTATTGATTAATTGTATAAACCCTGATATTTAAGTCTTCGTAAAAGGGTTTTAAATTGTGTGCAAATGTACGATAGTCAAACATTTTGCCAACCTTGTTTTACAGTCATTTTGGCAACCATATTACGTATTACTGCAAATATTGAACAGCCTGACACGTTAAAAGTTACCTTTGCGGCATGAAAAGTCTTTTTCTTAATAAAAATGCGGGTAACAGGGTAGAAAATGGCCATCCCTGGGTTTTTGCCAACGAAATAAATCGGGGTAAAGCACTGGATGCGGCTGCCAAAGCAGGAGAAATAGTAGATCTGTTTACACATGATAAGAAATTTATAGGTAGGGGGTATATAAATCCTCAATCGCAAATTATGATTCGATTGCTTACGAGGAATAGGGAAGAAGTGATAGATGAACAGTTTTTTTACAATAAAATAAATCAGGCCTGGGCATATCGCCAAACATTAGGCTATATTGAAAACTGCCGTTTAATTTTTGGAGAAGCAGACGATATTCCGCAATTGATAATAGATAAATTCAACGATTATTTTGTTGTGCAAACACTTGCTTTGGGAATAGATGTGTGGAAGCCAGCCATTGTAAGCGCTATCGAAAAAATATTTTCGCCCAAAGGTATTTATGAACGAAATGATGTACCCGTTAGGGAGCTGGAAGGAATGGAGCAGCAAAAAGGTTTTTTATCGGCGCCTTTTGATACCAATATCGTCATAAAGGAAAATGGAATAAAATTTAATGTTGATATTGCTAGTGGACAAAAAACAGGTTATTTTTTAGACCAGCAGGATAACCGTAAGGCCATACAAAATATTGTAAAAGATGCCGATGTACTGGGAGCTTTTTGTTATACCGGGTCTTTTGAAATAACAGCGGCACATTATGGTGCAAAGTCTGTTTTCGGGTTAGATATTTCCCAGGCTGCTATAGATATGTGTAATAAAAATGCCGCATTGAACGGATTGGAAGATACCTGCCAATTTGAATGTGAAAATGCATTTGATACACTGAAAGAGTGGAGCAGGGAAGGAAAGCAATGGGATGTTGTAATGCTTGACCCGCCTTCGTTTACCAAAAGCAGAAGCACTATTGATAAAGCTGTTGCCGGTTACAAAGAAATTAACTTACGTGGAATGAAACTGGTAAAGCCCGGGGGCTTTTTAGTGAGCTCCAGCTGTACAAACCTTGTGCAAGCTGAATTATTTTTAGACATCATACAAATGGCTGCCAAAGATGCCAAACGCAAAATAAGACAGGTAGTATTTAATGCACAATCTGCCGATCATCCAATTATTCGGGGGCAGGAAAATACTCATTATTTGAAGTTTTTGATTGTACAGGTTTTGTAATACAAACGTGATTGAAAAATCCGGAGGAGTAAAAATGCTACAGGAAAATATAGAAGTATTATTTAACAACCTGGAATTTACCGGAATCAATAATTTTACCATTTTTATCGCTTAAGCGAAAAATGTAAACACCACGATAAAAACTGTTAAGCGATAAATTAGTGAGCTGAGAAGGGTTATTAACTTCTAAAACTTTTTTACCCATAAAATTGTAGAATTGCAGGGTAAAAGCTTTACCGTAACCTCGTATAAATTCGAAGTTAATAGCCGTAGTGGCAGGATTTGGATAATATTTTATCAGCTTTGCAGATTCATCGCCGTTAAAACCGGCAATTTTATTTTGAGCAAACGAAGTAAAAATTAATCCAAACAATACAATTGATATAATTATTAAATATTTCAGTGTTGTAAAAGTAATAAATTCTTTTATAAACAGAAGTTAAGTATTTACCCATTAAACAAATAAAAATACATTTTATTGTAAAAACATTCAATAAGTATGCACTTAATGAACCTTCTATGAAAATAAACTTAGTTAAGCTCCGCCAAAATCTGCTGTATTGCTTTAAAATTGGGCTGGTTGCCCGCAATTTCCAGTACTTCTGCATAACGGATATTACCTTCTTTATCAATAACAAAAGCAGAACGTTTGCTTACACCTTTCATATCCAGAATCCAGTCGGTATAAATAGTACCGTAAGCAGTAGACACTTCCTTATTAAAATCGCTTAATAAAGGAAAATTAAGCTGCTGCAATTCTTTAAATTTGGCAAGCGTAAAAACAGAATCTACGGAAATGCCAAATACCTGTGCATTGATATTATTATAAATAGCTATATTATCCCGGAGGCTGCACAATTCTGCTGTGCAAACGCTTGTAAAAGACTGTGGAAAAAATACCAGCAGTACATTTTTGCCTTTATACTCAGCCAGGCCCACTTTATTTTTAGCGCTGTCGTGCAGTGTAAATTCCGGGGCTTTTTGCCCAATTTCAATTGACATATTTTATAATTTAAAATTTAATTTGTAAATATATGGCTACGAAATAAACAAACAGTATTTGCCTGTTTTTGTTTAACAGTAAAAATGCAGGCATCAGATTTTAACCACATTTTTATTTTTATTGAGCATAATTTTAGGAGGGATGGCGGATATGATTTCTGCCTTAAGCACATCTACCAGTTTTTTCTTTACATAGTCCCGGTGTGTAACAAGGCTTACTTCCCTTACCGGAACCGGCGCTTTAAAGTGTCTTACCATGTTGAATTGTTTTATAGAAAAATCAAGGGTTGCCATTTCGGGTAAAATAGTAACGCCATTATTCATTTCTACCATTTTTCTAAGGGTTTCAACACTACCTGCTTCATATTCAAAATGACTTTGTTGCTTGCTCAGTTTTTTTAATTCGCAGAGGTTGACAATCTGCGACCGGAAACAATGCCCTTCTTCCAGCAACCATAATTCTTTCAGGTCTATATCATCTGCCAGTACATAAGTTTTTTTATACGCTGCATTTTTTTTAGAAACATAGGCAACCAATTCTTCATAAAACAAGGGATATTCTTTGATGCTGTTATCCTGCAAAGGTGTTACTGATAAGCCGGCATCAATCTTCCCGGTTTTCAATTTTTCTACAATAATATCCGTGGTCATTTCCTTTACCCTTAATTTAATATCAGGATATTTTTGCAGAAAGGGCTGTAGAAAAAGCGGTAAAAGGTAAGGCGCAAGGGTAGGGATGATACCGATACTTAATTCGCCCTGAAGTAAACCATGTTTATCTTTTATCAACTGGTGCATCATTTTTACTTCATGCACAATTATCCTTGCCTGTTGAATTACCTCTTCTCCAATTTCGGTAGGTATTACCGGTTGTTTGCTTCGGTCAAAAAGTTTACTGCCCAATTCATTTTCTAGTTTTTGTACCTGCATACTTAGTGTAGGCTGGGTTACAAAACACTTGTCTGCAGCAGTAGCGAAATGCCGGTAATTATCCAGTGCAATGAGGTAATCCAATTGTGTAATTGTCATGATGTAAAAATAGAAAATATCTATATCATTATTGTAAATATCAATATAACTTATTATGTGGTTTGTTTTACATTTGAGGGTTAATAAAATTATTCAACTTTTAAAACGATTTATATGAGCGAAGAAAAAAGTAAAAAGCTCACCACTGCATCCGGCAGGCCTTTTACTGAAAACGAAAATTCAATGAGCATTGGCCCACGTGGCCCCCTTTTACTGCAGGATTATATCCTTCACGAAAAGATGGCTCATTTTAACAGGGAACGTATTCCTGAAAGAGTGGTGCATGCAAAAGGATCAGGTGCATTTGGCACATTTACTGTAACCAATGATATCAGTAAATACACCAAGGCTAAATTGTTTAATACCATTGGCAAGCAAACAAAAATATTATTAAGATTCAGTACGGTAGGCGGCGAAAAGGGAAGTGCAGATACAGAAAGGGACCCCCGCGGTTTTGCAATTAAATTTTACACCGAAGATGGCAATTGGGATTTAGTGGGTAATAACACACCTGTGTTTTTTATTAAGGATCCTAAAAAGTTCAGTGATTTTATTCATACGCAAAAAAGAGATCCACGTACTAATTGCAAAAGCCCCACAATGATGTGGGATTACTGGAGTTTAAATCCTGAAAGCCTGCACCAGGTATTAATATTGATGAGCGACAGGGGAACACCTTATGGGAACCGCCACATGAATGGATATGGCAGCCATACTTTTTCGATGATCAACCAAAACAATGAAAGGGTTTGGGTAAAATTTCATTTTAAAACAGCACAGGGTATTAAAAATTTTACCAATGATGAAGCTACCGAAATGAAGGGAAAAGACCCTGATTTTTCACAACGTGATTTAGTGAATGCAATTGATAATAAGGATTTTCCAAAATGGAATGTAAAAATACAGGTGATGACAGATGCGGAGGCAAAAACATTTGCATTCAATCCATTTGACCTTACTAAAGTTTGGCCGCATGGCGATTTTCCTTTGATAGATGTGGGTGTGCTTGAACTGAACCAGGTGCCCAAAAATTATTTTGCCGAAATTGAGCAAAGTGCTTTTACACCTGCACATGTGGTAAATGGAATTGGTTATTCGCCCGATAAAATGTTGCAGGGCAGGTTGCTTAGTTATCCTGATGCGCACAGGCATAGGCTGGGAGGCAATTACGAGCAGATACCGGTTAACAGGTGTCCTTATGCAGTTAATAATTACCAGCGTGATGGATACTTTGCTGTAAATGGTAATGGGGAAGATGCACCAAATTATTTCCCTAATAGCTTTGATGATATTAAAGTAGATCTTGAATACAAAGAACCGGCTATGCCTTTAGAAAGCACATTGGCAAACTGGTATGATAGAAATGGTGAAGGGGAGAATGATCATTACACACAGCCCGGATTATTGTTCAATAAAGTTATGAATGATTATGACAGGCATAACCTGGTATCTAATATTATCGGAGCAATGAGTGGTATTAGCGGGCCCCAAAAGGATATTATTATCAACCGCCAGTTATGCCATTTTTTTAGGGTAGATGTAAAATTGGGATTGGCAATTGCCAAAGGGTTAGGGGTAGATGTGGATACAGTAATGTCGGGTATGAGTGCAAAACATGCTGCTGTGGAAACATTGCAACCTGTATAAAAATATTTTTTCAGGGAATCCAAAACCGTTTCAGGTAATTTACCTGAAACGGTTTTTTTTGTTTATGGCACTGACAAAATATCCGGCCATATAGTACGTTAATATCATAAATTATGCCTGCAACTTTATAGCAGATGTTAAAAAATGTAGTTGCAGACATGGTTTGTATAAGAAAAAGTAAATTTGCATATAACGGGTGCATCCGTAAAAGTCAGTAGTATGAAATATACAATTAATAAATTCATTTTCTTTATTTCCACTTTGATAACCTTGCTTTGTGTAGCGTTCACGTCAACTGCGCAATACAAGGAATTTAAATTATCAGCCAAGGGTGATACTTTAAATATAATTGATAAAAAAAACCTGAAGCAGGGCAAATGGGTAGTAGTAGTTACAGAGTTAAGGGGTGAACCTGGTTATGAGGAAGAAGGCTATTTTAAAGATGATAAAAAGACCGGCTCATGGCGCAGGTATAATAGCACCGGCGATATTCTTGCTGTTGAAAATTACAAATTTGGTGGTAAAGATGGTGAGCAGGAATATTTTACTTTTTTAGGAGACCTTATAAGGCATGAAGAATGGAGAGGTTTTAACCCCGATGCGCCTTATGATACAATAGCTGTTTATGGCCAGGGCAATAATGAAATAACCAATTATAAAATTGTGAAGGCAGAGCAGTACAGTGTGCCGCATGGCGAATGGAAATATTATACTCCTGGCCAAAAATTAATAAAATTTGAAACGTACGACCGCGGCCATTTATTAAAAACTGTTGATGGCGCCGGTATTGCAAATACAAAAGCTACGCAGGAAATAATTGATGCCAATGCAAAACCCAAAGAAGTTTTGGAGTATGAAAAAAAATACAGTAAAAAGAAAAAAGGTCATCTGGAAACTACAGGTAAAACCTCGTTGTAATATTAAATAGCCTCTAAAAAGGCAATATCATTTTAAAAAATAAAAAGCCGCTTCTTGTTGAGCGGCTTTTTATTTTTTAAAAAACTGATTAGTTTTTAATTTCTTTTTGCATTGGGTTAATATTGCCTGATGCACCTCCTCTGCCTCCGCCGGATCTTGCCTTGAATAATTGAAAGTTGGTTGGCGTGGTAACTGCCGGCCATGTGTTGTTGCTTTCATTAATATCTGCTGTCTCCCTCATCGGGTCTAATTTAATAGACACAACTTCCTTATCTTTCAAAAATGTTTTAATTACTTTGTTTTCATTTTTACGCCAAACCTGCACAGGTATGCGGTCAATTTCTTTAGTACCATCTTTAAATGTCCACTCAATAATGATAGGCATAACCAGGCCTCCTTTATTGCTAAAGGTTAGCTCGTACATATTTTTAGTACCAGCCAATGTTGTTTTTTGTTCGTTGGTAAACGTATCAACAACAGCAACAGGTATTGTTACTTCAACTGATGCAGTATCAACCTTTGTCATGCCCCTGTCGTAGCGCCAGTAAAAATCTCTTAGTGTAGTATCTGCATCAGTGGCAAAAGTAATTTTTTTATCTTCCCTGTTTCTTATTTTAGATACATCTTCAAATGAATTTACAATTGGTTTTGCAATTTTTTGATTAATGGTATTGCCACCAACTTTTGGGTTACCTCCATCCAGCGTTAAAGTAGCCCATTTAACAGAATCTAAAGAAATATCACAAGGGTCGGTATTGTAAAACCATCCACGCCAAAACCAATCAAGGTCTTCACCACTTGCATCTTCCATTGTTCTGAAAAGATCTGCAGGTGTAGGATGTTTAAATGCCCACCGTTTTGCATATTCTTTAAAAGAATAGTCAAATAATTCCCTTCCCACAATGGTTTCTCTTAATATATTTAAACCTGTGGTTGGTTTGCTGTAAGCGTTTGGCCCAAACTGTATAATGTTTTCGCTATTGGTCATAATGGGTTCAAGTTGGTCTTTCGGCAACTTCATGTAATCAACAATTTTATAAGCCGGGCCTTTGCTAACGGGGTACTTATTATCCCATAATTCTTCAGTTAAATATTCGCAGAAAGAGTTTAAGCCTTCATCCATCCATGTCCATTGCCTTTCATCGCTGTTGATGATCATCGGGAAAAAGTTATGTCCTACTTCATGTATTACTACACCCAACATACCATTTTTAGTGCCTTCGCTGTAGGTGCCGTCTTTTTCGCAACGGCCGAAGTTGAAACATATCATAGGGTATTCCATACCGTTTGCAGCTTCTATACTTTGTGCAACAGGGTAGGGGTAAGGAATAGTGAATTTTGAATATGTTTTTATAGTATGAGCGACAGCTTTTGTACTAAACTTGCGGTAAAGGTTATACGCTTCTTTGCCATAAGCACTCATACACATTACTTTTTTACCTTCTACTTTTACCGGCATGGCATCCCATATAAATTTACGGCTGCTGCCCCAGGCAAAATCACGTACCATACCGGCTTTAAAAATCCATGTTTTTGTTTGTGTAGATTTTTGTTTTTCTCTTGCCTTAGCTTCTTCCAATGTACTTATTTCAGTAACTTCTGTAGCTGCTAGCGCATTTTGCCATCTGGTGAACTGTGCAGGTGATAAAACCTGCTGGTAGTTTTGAGCCTGGCCGGTAGCCATTACAATATGGTCTGCTGGTACTGTCATCGCTACTTGAAAATTTCCAAAAGTGAGTGCAAATTCACCACTGCCAACAAACTGGTGATTTTGCCATCCCTGGAAATCGCTGTATACACAAAGACGGGGATACCACTGCGTCATGGTATATAAATCATTTCCATCCTCAGGAAAATATTCAAAACCGCCACGGCCACCATATTTGGTACGTTCAATAATATTATAGTTCCACTCTATTTTAAGAATAAACTGCTGGCCCGGTTTTAAAATTTTCGGCAATTCAATACGCATCATTGTTTTGTTAATGGTATAGGATAGTGCCTTACCCATGGCATCGGTAACTTTTAAAATATTATCGCCATATTCCCGGTCTGTTTTGCCATTGTAACGAAGCATATCCTGCTCGGTAATACTCTTGGGCATTGGGTTGCTGGTTTGGTAGCCAGAATTATTTTTACTGCTATGTTCATTTTCATCTAACTGAATCCACAGGTAGCTTAACTGGTCAGGCGAGTTGTTGAAATAGGTGATGGTTTCTTTGCCATTAAGCCTTCGGTTAGGCTCGTCCAGCTGGCAAACAATATCATAGTCGCATCTTTGCTGCCAGTATTTTGGCCCTGGTGCACCGCTTGCTGTGCGGTATTCATTTGGTGTAGGCAGAATAGTGCCTAATTGTTCAAAACGATTGCCGTGATTACTGCCCGGATTATTTTTAATATCCTGTGCATAACAGCAAAGCGTAAACGCAAATAAGAAAGTAAGTGAGATCAGTTTTTTCATCATTGTTGTATTTATTTTTCTATTATTTTTCTATTATAATTTTTTATACTATCTATTGTAAAGTACTATTTTTTTGTTTACATCATTGGCGTTAACATATATATTTATAAAGGCCATCTTTCCTTCACCATAATTGATCCTGCAAATAAGGCAATTGCAGATAATGACCACACCCACCATTTTCTGTTCAGGTTTATTTTGTTTACCAGTAAATAGCTTATCAATAAAATAAATGCAACTACCACAACCTGGCCCGCTTCCAAACCAATATTAAAGCTTATCAATGGTACTGCAATACCCTGGTTTTTTGCCAGCATAAAACGGATTGTATTGGCAAACCCCATTCCGTGGATCAATCCAAAAAACAGAGCCAAAAAATAATTTACCCTTAACGACTTAGGGGAATAATCCTTTACAAAAAAATTAAATATACCTGTAGCAATAATGGTACAGGGTATTAAAAACTCAACCCACTTTTCATTAAAACGTATAACATCGTACACACTTAAAGCCAGTGTAAGCGAGTGGCCGATGGTAAAAGCGGTAACCAATACCAAAACCTGTTTCCAGTTTTGCAATTGGTAAATAGCTGCCAGGGCAATAATAAATAAAATATGATCCAGTGCATCCCAGCTGATAATATGGTGCCAGCCGGTTGCAAAGTAAAAAGCAACATCACTCATACTATATCAATTAGTTGGCAGATTGTATTAAATTTGCAGGTAAATATCACCAATCAGCACGTAACGAGCTAATTCTTTGTTTAAATGGCATCTATACTCTATAAATGGTTAATTGTTTTTGCTTTAACTTCTTTTAGGAATCATCATCACCCCATTTTTGTAAGCGTAACGGAGATAGGTTATAATGCAACAGCCCAAACATTGGAGATAAGCTGTAAAATTTTTACGGATGATTTTGAACAAACCCTTCGCAAACAAAATAACACAAAGGTAGATTTACTGTACCCTGCTTATAAACAGGCTATGAATGTATTGGTAAATAAATATATTCAAAACCATTTACAATTAAAGTTAGATGACAAGAATGTAGCTATGCAGTTTTTGGGTTTTGAACAGCAGGAAGAAGGGATTGTAAGTTATTTACAGGTAGATAATATTACCGCTGTAAAAAAAATAGGAGTAACTGATAATATACTCTACGAATCACGACCACAGCAAATGCAGATCATTCATGTAACAGTAAATGGAAACCGCAAAAGCAGCAGGCTAAATAACCCCGACGATAAAGTTAGTTTTGAGTTTTGATTTAAGGTTTTTATTCATCCATATCATCTTTTAATTCGTCGGATATTTTTACGAGCAGCTTATCAATTCTTTGTCCGTCCATATCAATTATTTCAAACTCAAATCCACGCCATTCAAAAGTTTCCCCGGTTTTTGGAATCCGTTCCAGCTCGTGCAGCACAAAACCTGCGATGGTATCAAACTCATGTTCGCCTTCATTCATCCATTCTGTTTTTTCGAAATGGCTTAAAAAATCGTAAAAGGTAATTTGAGCATCCACCAAATAGCTGCCGTCACTGCGTTCAATTATTTCATATTCTTCCTGGCCCGTTTGGGGCACGTCCCCAACAATGGCTTCCAGTATATCGTTCAGGGTTAACATCCCTTCCAGCGTGCCATATTCATTTACAATAAAACAACTGTGAATTTTTGTTTGTTTAATTTTTTCCAAAACCTGGTAAGGGCTATTGTTTTCAGGAACAAATAACGCTGGTTTGGTAAGCTCTTTTAAAGGCGTAGTTAAAGGAACTTTTAAAAGATCTTTAATGTAAATAAGGCCCTTGATATCATCTACAGTTTTATCGCATACCGGGTAAGTAGAGTAGGTTATCTGGTCAAACTTTTCTGTAACTGTTCTCACAGTATCTTCTATATCGAACCAGGCAATCTCGGTACGGTGTGTCATCAATGAAGTGATATTTCTGTCGCCTAAATGAAAAACCCGTTCAATAATTTCTTTTTCTTCTTCTTCAATTGTTCCGTGTTCACTGCCTTCTGATATCATTGCTTTTATCTCATCTTCAGTAATGGCATTATCGGTAGCTGTTTTAATATTTAATATTTTTAAAATAATATTGGTAATAGCATTCAGCAGTGCTACAATCGGGTAAACAATTTTCGATAATATATTCATGGAACCCGCAACAAGCCGGGCTATTTTTTCTGCCCTTAACATACCCAGTCTTTTTGGTAAAAGTTCCCCAATGATGATGGATGAAAATGTAACCAGCACTACAATTATTACAAGAGATATTGTAGCTGCGTAAGGTTTTAAAATAGCAAAATTTCCTACAAATGGTTCCAGATTCCTGCTGAATTTTTCTCCAGAGTATACACCCGTTAAAATTGAAATAAGTGTTATCCCAATTTGTGCAGTAGGTAAAAATTTTTCAGGGTTAGAAGATAACTCCAATGCAACTTTTGATTTCAGGTCGCCTTTATTACTCATGCTTTCCAGCCTCCCTTTGCGGGCGCTAACCAATGCAATTTCACTCATTACAAGTAACCCGTTCAATATCATAAGGGCCAATAATATAAATATTTCTGTCATATTTTTTTAACTGTAACCGCCATTTTATGCAACGATAGAAGTTGCAAATATCTATATTCTATTTTTAATGTGGCTTTTAAGGGTTTACAATAATAAAAAATGTAGTTTATTTAGAAATCCGTTTCCACATCTCCTGAAGTATTTTTTTATATGCTGCAGGCATTTATCTTTACATGTATGCAAAAAAAAGCTATTGGTATCATAGGAGCGGGGCCATCAGGTTTAACGGCAGCGTATCTATTAGCTAAAGCCGGCCTGCAAGTGACAATATTTGAGGCAGATCCAGAATATGTAGGTGGTATTTCCCGTACAGAACATTATAAGGGTTATTTGTTTGATATCGGGGGCCATCGTTTTTTTTCAAAAAGCAGTGAAGTGGAAAATTTTTGGACTGAGATACTGGGCAATGATATGCTCGACAGGCCAAGAAGCTCAAGGATATATTACAGTAAGCATTTTTTTTCTTATCCCTTGATTGCTATAGAAGCATTAAAAAAATTAGGGATAGTAGAATCTGCATTATGTGTAATGAGCTATATAAAAGCAAAAATATTTCCAGTAAAAAATCCGGTAAATTTTGAAGATTGGGTAGTAAACAATTTTGGTAAAAGACTGTTCAATATTTTTTTTAAAACCTATACAGAAAAAGTATGGGGTATTTCCTGCAAAGAAATATCAGCTGATTGGGCTGCACAGCGTATTAAAGGTTTATCATTAAGTACTGCCATTAAAAATGCATTGTTTAAAACTGCAAAAAAAGAAAATAAAGATAAGCTCATCAAGACATTGATTCATACCTTTCGTTACCCAAAATACGGGCCCGGAATGATGTGGGAAGTGTGTGCCGAAAGATGTAAACAAATGGGTGTACAGTTATTAATGAATGAATCAGTAAACGGCATTAGTTTATCAGGTGAAGAATGGTCGGTAAAAACAGATACGGGAAAAAACTTTGACGGTTTCAATTATATTTTATCATCTGCTGCCATGGGACAGGTAATGCCATTTATTTCCCCGGCTTTGCATGCGCCTGCGCTT
>JAYVZR010000420.1:0-9330 GCA_043783135.1 Ferruginibacter sp.
TGTAAATGCCAAGGGTATTAATAAATATTTTGAAAGAGCGACATTGGCTCAATCAAGAATAAATTATTTTGAATTAAAAAATTATGCTGAAGCGAAGAAAAATTTTGAATCACTTAGAACCAGCACTGTTAACGAAGATAACCGGCTAGAGGCAGATAGAGGGCTTGTTCGCTGCGATTATCAATTAAAAGAATATGCAGAAGCGAACGAAGCTGCCCAGGAATTATTAAAAAGCAAAGGAATAAGTACAGATGATAAATCAATAGCGTTTTTAGTGTTGGGTAAATCTCTGCAAATAAAAAATGATTGCGCTGGTGCCATCAATTCTTTCAAATCGTGTGCTGCCATTAATAAATCGGCCTGGGGTGCAGAAGCAAGATATGAAATAGCCAATTGTCAGTTTACTTCAGGCAATTATTCTGCTGCAGAAAAGGCAGCCCAGGTGGTAATAAAAGAATCGGGCAGTTATGATGTATGGCTTACAAAAGCATATATTTTATTGGGAGATATTTTTGTGCAGCAAAAAGATTATTTCAATGCAAAAGCAACATACCAGAGTGTGGCACAAAACTCAACTATTGCGGAATTAAAAACAGAAGCACAAAAGAAATTGGATAATGCAACAGCTGCGGAAAAAGAAGGGTCAAAAATTAATTAAGAAGAATTGTTGATAGTATCAAATATTATTAAAAAAGTGAGGCAATAAAATATACAATTTATTATGGGTATTAAAATAAGTATAGCGGGTTTAATTTTTTGTCTATTGGGTTTAGCCTCTTTTGCACAAAAAGATACAACCAAAAAACAAACCATTGATATTACTTCAAGCTATAAACCTGTTTTACGAAATGCAGTTAAAATAAATTTTTCTGCAGCTAATTTAAGTGCAGACAGTTCTAAACCATATTTAACCTATACTATCCCAGACCAAAATTTATTTTATACCTATCAGCCCCGGCCGTTAAAACCATTGGCACTTACCCAGGATACTAGTATGGAACTTGGCGCAAGAAATTTTATTAAAGTAGGATTTGGTAACTATACAACTCCATTTGTTAGTGCAGGGTTTAGTTTTGGAGATGGTAAAAAATCTTTGATAAACCTTTATGCAAATTACATTTCATCAAATGGAAAAATAGACTACCAGGATTATTCAAAGTTCAATGCTGGATTAAGCGGCAGTTTTTTTACAGCAAGAAATGAAGTGTATGGCAGCGCAGGGTTTAGTCAGAATAATTATTACCTGTATGGGTATAACCACCAGGATTATACTTATACCAAAGCTGAATTACTACAGCAATTTTCGGATATCAAATTTAAAGTTGGATTTAAAAACAAAGATGTAAATGAAACAGGAATTAATTATAATCCTAATTTGGAAATAAATATTTTTACCAATCAAAATAAACTAACCGAAAATTCCATAATAGCAGACCTGCCTGCCGAAAAAACTATTAATGATGTATTATCAATAAAACTGGCTGTTAAAGCAGATTTAACCAGGTATTCTACCAAAAATTATATCCCTGCTAATTATTCGGTGCACAATGATATTTTTTCAATTGCGCCTGAATTGATTTATGCACAACCGCTTTTATCTGTACATGTAGGAATAACCCCAACCTGGAACAATAGCGATTTAAGCGTACTGCCCAATATTTATGCTGAGGCACAAATTGCTGATAAACCATTTTTAGTACAGGGCGGATGGATAGGCCGGTTTATTAAAAACACCTATCAAAATTTATCTGTTATCAATCCTTACCTGGCAACTATTGTTCCTCAACAAAATACCAAGGAAACCGAAGTGTATGCAGGATTAAAAGCCTCTGTAGGTAAGCACTTTAATTTTAGTACTACAGCAAGTTTTATCTCCTACGAAAATTATCCCTTTTTTGTGAATGATACCACAATGGGGTCAAGCGGTAACGCTTTTAAAATAATTAACGATGGAAAAATAAGCGATTTTCGTATTCATGGTGATATGAGTTTTATAAGCCAGGACAAATTTACTGTTACCGGCGGGCTTACTTTTAATGGTTATACTGGTTTAGATAATGGTAACAAAGCATGGGGAACAATACCGCTGCAACTGAATGCTTCTCTTCGCTGGTGGGCATATAAGCAGGTATTAATCAAGAGTGATCTTATGACCTTTTCAAGTACTTCGTACCTGTTGCCAGGCAATGTAAGCAGAACTTTAACCGGGGGCTTTGATCTTAGTGCAGGTATAGAAGTTGTTATTACTAAAAAAGTAAGTGCCTGGTTTGATATTAATAATATTTTAAACGATAAATACCAGCGTTGGTATATGTATGAAGTGTATGGGCTAAATGCATTAGTTGGCGTAATTATGAAGTTTTAGAAATATTACTTTTTATTTCTGTTGTAGTTAGCTCACAAAGTATTTTATAAGCCCCATAATATATTTTATCTGTAGTATTTTTAATGTATAAGCATATCTTTGAGTGATACATAAATGTTATGGATTATTTAATTGCACCAACACTTTTTCAAAATAAAACCTGCCGGTTGCCGGGTATTGGTACTTTTACCGTAATCACCAATACTACCAAATTAGAATCGCATAGTAAGCAAATAGATGCTCCTTCGCCATCAATCATTTTTACACCATTACAGGATGACAGAAATGGATTTAATGAGTTTACAGCATTAAGCGAATTGATAAAAAAAGATTTGCATGCAACGGGTAAAGTTAACCTGAAGGGTATAGGAGATTTTAAAAAAAATGAAGACGGAACTATTGGCTTTATTCCATTACAATTAAGTCAGCATTTTACACCTCCGGTAGTTGCTGAATTAGCTATCCATCAGGATGCAACCTATTCAAGACTGGTAGGTGATAGAGAAACTTCTGATATTGCATTACCTGTATATTTAGAAGAAAAGAAAATAGTAAAGTACCGCTGGTGGATTTGGGCAATTATTTTAGGGGTAATTGGTTTAGGTATATTGATTTATTATATTGCACAAAATGGGCTTGATATATTGGGTAATGCAATAAAGATATAAACTTTCCGTCTGCAATAGTTTAAATATTGCGAAAGCCTGCTCCGGCATTTTTCAAATCATACAATTGGTTACTTAATAAATGCTTCAAACATTTTTGGCCAGCGTTTACCTGTGAAATAGATTTTTTTGGAAGTACTGTCATAAGCAATACCATTCAGTACATTCGTTCTATCCTTTACAATTTGATTATAAAAATATTGTTGCATTAAACCAGGTAATTCTATTTTGCCAACAACATGGCCATTGGCTGGGTCAATCTTTACAATAATGTCCTGCATATACACATTGGCAAATACAAAGCCATCAATAAGTTCCAGTTCATTGATAGAATCTACAGGTCCGGTATTATCAGTAACCTGAACAGTAGTTCTTATCTTAAAATTCTCGGGGTTTACAAAATATAAATTTGCAGTACCGTCACTTATTATAAGGTCTGTAGCGGTATGTGTAATGCCCCAGCCCTGGTAGGGCCAGGTAAAAGTTTTAATGGGTTTGTCAATATTGTTTACGTCATACACATTTACAATATGGCTTTCCCATGTAAGCTGGTATAATTTATGGTTAAAAATGGTAATGCCCTCACCAAAAATTTTATCGGTACCCATCATGTGTTTATGATCTACCTTACCGGTTTTAATATCGCTGATGATCCTTAAAGAAGAGGTTTCAAAATCGCCGGTACCTTCATACATTTTACCATTGTAAATTTCCAGGCCTTGTGTGTATGCACTTGTATCATGTGGGTAAATGCCAATAATATTCAGGTTGATATTTTGTGGTGCCGGGATACCTGTTGAAGGTGTTTCAGCTACTGTAATTTCTTCATTTTGCGATTGATTGCCATTGCAGGCTGAAAGTAAAATTACTATTGCAACTAATAAATATTTTGTCATTTTTCCTATTTCGATTTGGGGGCAAAAGTACTAAAGTGAAACAGTTTTGCTGTCTTCATTTATATAAAAGAATGCAAATGTTTTGGAAATTTGATAAATCGCTCTATATTTGTGTTATCTCTGAAACGGATATTTACCACACCACCCCCCTCAATAGTTAGTTAATACCGTCATTTATTCTGAGACATCATCCCAATTCTTCTATCGCTTTTCTGATTTTTCCGTATTTCCAATACCTCTGCTTTTATCAGCCCAACCCCCAATGAGCCAAATTTAATTTTTTGGACAATTAATATTTTTTATGAAAGTTTTTCTAGGGGTATTGGTATTTATGCAGTTTATTTTTGTTGCACAGGCACAGCGTGTATGCGGTACTGCAGACTATATTCAAAAATTAATAAGTACTGACGCCTCTTTAAAGAAAGCTTATGCAATAGCAGAACAACAAATTGAAAAAAGAACAACAAATAATATTTCATTAGCAGCAAGAGATACATCTTCAGACGAAATTATTTATATACCGGTTGTTGTACATATTGTATACAAAACTGATGATGTAAATTTAAGTACTGCACAGGTACTATCGCAACTAAAAGTTTTAAATGAAGATTATGGTTATTCAAACGCAGACAAAATAAACACTCCCGCTGCTTTTGCAAAATTGGCTGCTGATACAAGAATTAGATTTTGTTTGGCACAGGTAGATCCACAGGGTAGAAGAACAACCGGCATTATTAGAAAATACACCAGTACAGATGCTTTTTCAGCACAGGATGCAGTTAAGTCTTCATCGCAAGGCGGCGATGATGCATGGGACAGTAAACGTTACCTGAATATATGGGTGTGTAGAATGTTTGGCAGAACAATGGGGTATTCCAGTGTGCCAGGCGGCCCTGCAGAAGTTGATGGTGTAGTTATTGCATATGATGTTTTTGGTACAGAAGGAAATGTTCGTTCTCCCTATAACAAAGGCCGCACGGCCACTCACGAAATTGGGCATTGGCTTGGCCTGAAACATATTTGGGGCGACGCTGTATGCGGTACCGATGGCGTGGATGATACACCAACACAGCAGTATTATAATTATGGTTGCCCCAGTTTTCCACATATCACTAATTGTTCGCCTGATAGCAATGGCGCCATGTTTATGAATTTTATGGATTTTACTGATGATGCATGTATGAACATGTTTACCAATGGCCAAAAATTAAGAATGAGGGCGTTGTTTGCAAAAAACAATTTACACAATTCATTCCTTACTTCGTTTGCATGTGACAGCACACTGGCAGAAGGCGGGCCAGTAGCTACAGATGATACGGTGGCCGCAGTTGTTGTTCCTCCACAAGTAAAGGCATCCTTCACTGTAAAAGTGTATCCAAACCCTGCACAATCAATGATAACAGTTGAATGCAATAATGCAACAAGTAGTGGTGTTAAAACAATCAATATTTTTAATGTACTCGGAAGAAAAGTATTTAGCGGGCAAATCAGTAAACAAAAAATGAGTGTAAGTATTGCCGATTTTACAAAAGGTATTTATATTCTGCAAATTGAAGAAGGAACCAACAGGCTCTCTACAAAAATCATAAAAGAATAATTCAACTATTCATTAATTCAGCAACTTCCATCGCTGCAATTGGTGCCAAAGCAACACCCATACCACTCATACGTACACAACAAAATATATTATTGCCGATTGATTTTACAATCGGCAATTTTTCTGTACCCATGGCCATAATACCACTCCACTTGTCTGTAATAGTATAATCAGTAGTGGGTAATAAATGCTGCTGTACAAATTGCTCTAATGCTGCCTGAATAAAATCGGTTGTTTGCATTTCATTGGTATTCTCCGTTTCGAATGCCTTATTTCTTGCGCCTCCCAACAATAAACGATTGCCTACATTTCTAAAATAATAATATCCTTTATCAAAATGAAAAGTCCCTTTTATTGTAAGGTTATGAATTGGGTTTGTAATCAGTACCTGGCCCCGGTTGGGTATAATATCAATGGAAGAAAATAATTGTTTTGTAAAAGCATTTGTACATAACAATAATTGTTGTGTAGTAAATTTTAAGCCTTCACCTTTAATAGAAGAAACTGCCGTTTCAATTTCAATACCATGGTAGTGGTTTTGATAACTTTTTACTTCAATACCTGTTAATACCTGTACACCTAAACCCTGTATTTTTTGCAATAATGCCTGTACCAGTTTCCCGGGTTGTAAACCAGCTTCCAGTTTGTTTTCTATAAGATGGTCAAAACCTTTAAACCCAAATTGGCTTATTTTTTCATCTGCTGGTTTAAATAAATTTTCTTCGCCGGTAATTACTTTTAATCCTTCATTAAGCCAATCCGTTTTTGCAATACAATCGCTCCAATCTGATGACTGATGTGTAAAACATTCATATCCGCCACAGGCATCATACTCTATTGTTTCATCTCTAAAATGTTTTCTTATTTCTAGCAAACCTTTATACCGCATTTCTACGAGTTGCCACATTTTTTGTTCACCCATTTCAGCTGCGTCTGCTATTAATTCGCCCGGACTGCCAAAACAACTAAAACCTGCATTACGTGTACTGGCGCCTGTTGGTATGATGCCTCTTTCTAAAATGGTAATCTTATATGCAGGATTTTTTAATTTGAGTTGTAAGGCACTCCACAAACCAACAAAGCCACTGCCCACGATGATTATATCCTGCGGCGCAAAAAAACTTTCTTTCTCCCAAAACGATAACTGTACCATACAATAAAAATTGTTAAAAACCGTAAAGGTAGAAACTAAATCATTCATCTTAAACCAGGCGGCATTATTTTTGTCTGACTAATCAAAATACTATATGAAAAAAATTATTACTATTGCGTTTATTATTAGTATCCTAATTGGCAATACCAGCGCACAGGGTTTAAAGGGACTGATGAATAAAGTAACAAAAAAAGATTCAACCACAGGTAAAAGTGTTTTAGATAAGGTATCAGGCGGCAGTTCTGCAGGTAGCGGATTTGGCAGTGGTTTAAGTAATGATGAGATTATTAAGGGGTTAAAAGAAGCGCTTAAAATTGGAACAGACAGCAGTAGCGTAAAACTTAGCAAAGTAAATGGCTTTTTTGGTGATGCTGCTATTAAGATATTAATGCCTGAAGAAGCAAAAAAAGTAGAAACAACCTTGCGTAGTTTAGGTATGGGCAGCCTGGTTGATAAAACAATATTATCATTAAACAGGGCAGCTGAAGATGCGGCCGGTGGTGTGGGTGATATTTTTTGGAAATCAATAAAACAAATGACTGTTACTGACGGGTTACAAATTTTACGAGGAGGCGATTTTGCAGCTACTGATTATTTAAAGAAAACGACTACTGTTGAACTCACTGAAAAGTTCAGGCCAATAATAGAAACCAGTCTTGTTAAAGTAGATGCTACAAAATACTGGAAAGACATGTTTACTACTTACAACAAATTTTCACCAAATAAAATAAACCCCGACCTAACTGCTTATGTTACGGAAAAGGCATTGAGGGGTTTATTTTTAAACATAGGTTTGCAGGAACAAAAAATTAGAAAAGACCCTGCGGCACAAGTCACCAGTGTATTAAAATCTGTGTTTGGAGGGAAATAAAAAATTATTTCACACAAAGGGTACAACGGAAAACAAAAGTCACAAAGCAAAACACCAGGCATCAATATTCTTTGTCTATACATACTTCTTTTTTGCAAAGAAGGAAATAGAAAAATTATTCTACAGAAAGGGTACGACGAAAACAAAGGCCACAATGCAAAATACCCGGCACTTACCTTCTTTGTTAACTTTGTATCCTTTGCGTTCTTTGTGTGAAACATTTTAAATATTATAGGATATTTTTGCACAAATAATAAAATTTGAGCGTTCCTGTTTTTTTAATAACACCACCATTTACACAATTAAATACGCCTTACCCAGCTACTGCGTATTTAAAGGGGTTTTTAAATACCAGGCAAATCAAATCTTTCCAGGCCGATCTTGGCATTGAAGTTACCCTGGCTTTATTCAGTAAACAGGGTTTGATAAATTTATTTGAGCAGGTAAATAATGATCCGGCTTTTTTTTCCGGCAATGCCAACAGGATAATTGCTTTACGGGATGATTACATCAATACCATTGATGCAACGATTTTATTTTTGCAAGGCAAAAACCCAACACTCGCACACCTGATAAGCAAAAGAAATTTTTTACCAGAAGCCAGCCGTTTTGTACAATTGGATGATTTGAAATGGGCCTTTGGTGCCATGGGTACACAAGATAAAGCCAAACATCTTGCTACCATGTATTTGGAAGACCTTTCGGATTTGATAACTGAGTGTGTGGATCCTCATTTTGGCTTTAGCAGGTATGCAGAAAAGCTTGGCCGAAGCGCTAATAGTTTTGATGAATTGTATGCCTCTCTTCAAAAAGAATACACTTACCTGGATAAAATTCTTATCGATATTTTACAAAAAAGAATTGCAGAAGTTGATCCTGCTTTAGTTGCCCTTTCTGTACCATTTCCTGGCAATTTATATACCTCCCTTCGCTGCGGACAGTGGATTAAAAAAAATCACCCAGGTATAAAAATAGTAATGGGGGGCGGTTTTGCCAATACAGAATTACGCTCGTTATCAGATGCAAGGGTATTTGAATTTTACGATTTTATTACCCTTGATGATGGTGAGGCGCCAATTGAAAATTTATTGTTATTCCTTGAAGGAAAAAAAGAAATCAACGAGCTTAAACGAAGTTTTACATTGGTAAACGGGCAGGTAACTTATATCAATAACACGGCGTGTACTGATTATAAGCAGGGGCAGGTAGGCACACCTGATTACAGTGATCTTTTACTGGATAAATATATTAGTGCTATTGAAGTTATAAACCCCATGCATAGTTTGTGGAGCGATGGGCGATGGAATAAACTAACGATGGCGCATGGTTGCTATTGGGGTAAATGTACTTTTTGTGATATTTCTTTAGACTATATAAAATTGTACGAACCTGTAACTGCACAACTGCTCTGCGACAGGATGGAAGAGATGATTGAACAGACAGGACAAAACGGTTTTCATTTTGTTGATGAAGCAGCGCCGCCGGCACTGATGCGGGCACTGGCAATAGAAATTATAAAACGTAAACTAACAGTAAGCTGGTGGGCAAATATAAGGTTTGAAAAAAGCTTTACCAGGGACCTTTGCCTGTTATTAAAAGCGGCTGGTTGCATTGCAGTTTCGGGCGGGCTGGAAGTTGCTTCTGACCGTTTACTGGCACTGATTGAAAAAGGTATTACTGTGGCACAGGTGGCAAGGGTAAACAAACATTTTAGTGAGGCAGGCATAATGGTGCATGCTTATTTAATGTATGGTTTCCCTACACAAACTGCGCAGGAAACCAT
>JAYVZR010000421.1:0-3475 GCA_043783135.1 Ferruginibacter sp.
CATCCAAATTGTAGTAGAAGATGAACTTAGTGCATACACAGTTTTTGAAACCTTAAACTCAAGGGGCGTAAGTTTAACTGTTACAGATTTATTGAAAAACTACTTGTTTTCATTATCTACAAAAGTAGATTTGGAACATGTTAAAGAAAAATGGAGAAAAATAGTTGACACTGTTGGTTTAGACAATTTCCCTGCATTTCTTCGCCACTACTGGATTTCAAAAAATAAACTCATTAGACAAGAATACTTATTTCGGGCTATGAAAGATGTTGTAAAAACATCTCCAAAAGTTATTGATTTATTAGACGAATTAGAGCGAAATGCACAACTGTACAATGCATTGTCAAATTCATCAGACCCATTTTGGATTGGCCAAAAAGAGCAAAGGAAAAGGATTAAAGAGATAGAGCTATTTAAAGAAAAGCAGGTGTTGCCCCTTTTATTAGCATCTTATAATAACTTAACTGCCGAAGAATTCACAAAAGTATTAAGAGTGGTTAGCGTAATTACATTCCGCTATACAATCATTGGGGGACTGCATACAAATTTGAAAGAAGACGTTTATAACAAAGCTGCAATAAAAATCAGCAATAAAGAATTGACAACAGCATCTTTAATTGCAAAAGAAGTAAAGGCATTATATACAAGTGATAAAGATTTTAAAAACGATTTTTCAACAACGGCTATTAGTACAAAAAGAAACAAAAAGTTAGTTCGTTATATCTTATTTGAAATCGAGAACCATTTGGCTCAAACAGATACAGACTATGAAGATAGCCCAGCTACTATTGAGCATATTTTACCTGAAAATGCAGGTGATGATTGGGTTGATAATTTCCCTGTTTCAATTCAAGAGTCTTTAATCTACAGACTTGGAAATTATACCTTATTAGAGGATGACAAGAATAGAGAGTGTGGAATAAAAAACTTTGAAGCAAAAAAAGTAATTTTTCAAACTAGCCAATACGCAATGCCCAAACAAATAGTTGCTCCAGATTGGACACCTAATACTTTAGATAATAGGCAGGCAAGGCTTTCTGATTATGCCACCACTTCATGGAGGCTTCCATACTTTGACTAAACCGATTTCAATTTCCCTGCCTACAACAAAAGGTCACTGTTGCACTGCAATAGTTAAAAAAATGCAATCAGAATTCTTCTTCATATGCATTTGGCAATTTTTACAAGGCTGCTATTTTTACTTTTTTACAAAACATATATTCAGCCACAAAAATTTTAACACCTCTATTGGGTCTGGCAACAACCCTGCCACAGCCCTAAATATTTAAACCCGTTTTAAAGAAATAAAAGAACAACCTCTTTACCACCAATAGGAAGGGCCGACTAATCACGCACTGTCCGATTGTGTACACCAACTGTCCGTTTTCGAACACTTTTGCTGCTTTTAATTGCTGAAACACTTACTGAGTAGGGGGTTTTCCTTTGGCATAGTCATTGACCCCTTTTTAATAATTAATTGTAAAATTCTCAACATATTTGCCGCAAAACGGCAGTTACCATGGAAGTTAAAAAGTTAAGGTTATGATTAAAAATTATTTTAAAAGCACATTGCGTAATCTTTGGAATAATAAGGGTTATAGCTTTTTAAACATATTTGGGCTGGCCATTGGCATTGCCTGTGCGGGCCTTATTTTTTTGTGGGTGGAAGATGAATTGAATTACGACAGTTTTAATACAAACAAAGACAAGCTGTATTTTGTACGTGTAAATCAGGTGTATGATACTTACACTGCAACATTTGGTTCAACACCTGGTGTAATGGCGCCGGCTATGCAGGCAGATATTCCTGGTATTGCAAATACCTGCCGCGTTACGGAAGAACAAACTTCACTGCTGTTTACGATTGGTGATAAGGCCATGTATGCTTCCGGGAAATATGCAGAGGGTTCTTTGTTTGATATGTTCACCATGCCTTTTGTGCAGGGTAATGCAAAGGCTGCTTTTGCACAATTGTATTCCATAGTACTTACAGAAAAAACAGCAAAGAAATTTTTTGGTGATGAGAAAAATATAATTGGAAAAACGGTTCGTGTAAATAACAAGCAGGATTATGTGGTGTCTGGCGTATTAAAAGATTTGCCTGAAAACTCTTCCCTGCAATTTGAATGGCTGTCGCCGTTTCAAATCTATTATCAGCAAAGCCCCTGGGCGCAAAAATGGACCAATCAGTGTTTAAGTACTTATGTAGAGTTGACAAATGGAGTAAATCCGGAGAGTATAAATAAACAACTGTACAATTATTTAGCAAAGAAACAACAGGCAGATAAATCCACAACGCATGCATTTTTATTCAGCATGAACAAATGGCATTTGTATGATGATTTTGACAATGGCAAACCAACCGGTAGCGGAAGAATTCAATATGTACATTTGTTCTCCATCATTGCATGGATTATTTTATTTATTGCCTGCATCAACTTTATGAACCTGGCCACTGCACGCAGCGAGAAACGTGCAAAAGAAGTGGGCGTAAGAAAAGTGTTGGGTGCAGGAAAAAAAGGTTTGATTTCGCAGTTTATCGGCGAAGCAATATTTATGGCTGCGCTTGCTGCTATTGCCGCTGTAATGCTTATGGCGCTTACATTGCCGGCGTTTAATATGCTTGTACAAAAAAATCTTTCATTGGGTTTAGATAAGCCAATTCATATAACAGCATTGTTACTGATCACATTAGTTTGCGGATTGGTAGCTGGCAGTTATCCATCATTGTACCTGTCTTCTTTTAATCCTGTTTTTGTTTTAAAAGGAACGAGAATAAAAACGGGTGGCGCCGCTTATGTGCGCAAAGGCTTAGTGGTATTGCAGTTCACGGTTTCTATTGTACTCATCATTGGCACTATAATTATTTACCAGCAGATACAGCATGTAAAAAGCAGGAACCTTGGTTTTAACAAAGACAATTTAATTCAGATGAACCTGCAGGGCGATATGCTGAAAAATTTTTCAGTAATCAAACAGGATTTAATAAACACAGGTGTTGTTGAAAACGTTTCGCTTGCTGATCATGAAACCATTTATGGGGGAAATAATACTACGGGGATAAACTGGCCTGGTAAAGCCCCCAACAGTAATATCCTTATTTCACAACGGGTAGTAAGCCCTGAATATATGCCAGTTGCCGGTATGCATATTACTGATGGAAGGGATTTTCAATCGGCAGACATTGCGGATATAAATGAAAATTTTGTACTTAAAGATTCCACACAATTTGTAAATATTATCATAACCCAATCACTGGAAAAAATACTGGGTAAAGGAAGCGCAATAGGAAAAATACTTCAAACTTCTGGTGCAAAAGAAAATCAATATTTAAACCTGAAAGTAACAGGTGTTATAAATGATTATGTGTATGGAAATATGTACACCAGTTCTACCCCAGTAATATTTTATTGCCTTCCACAATTTACCAGTCTTATGTATGTGCGTACTAAACCGCAAAGCAATCCGGAAAGTG
>JAYVZR010000422.1:0-9307 GCA_043783135.1 Ferruginibacter sp.
GTACTTTTTAAAGACAATGTTATAAAAGTAAAACACCAGGGTACCATATATAAGCTGACCAAAAGTGAAACCTATGGTTACAGAAATACAGAAGGGGTAGAATATAGATTTATAGATAATAAAGAATATAAGGTACTTAATCCCGGCGAAGCACTGCTTATATATATGTATCAGCATCCAGCACATTCAGGAAAGGAAGCTGGGAAGTATGTTCCGATGTATTTGTTTAGCACTGATGCAGCTTCTGCTCCACAGGTTTTAAATAAAGGAAATTTAAAAGCCGCCTTCCCGGAAAACCATAAGCTGCATGATGCAATAGACGCACAGTTTGCAAGTGATATGGAATTGTATGACTATGACAGCTTTCACAAAATGTATAAACTAAACTGGATTATAAAAAACAACATCAATTAACAATTTAAAAATTAAAAAATGAAAAAGTTATTTCCATTGGTATTATCGGCTATTTGCTTGTTCACAGTTTTACAGGCTACAGCACAAGTTGAAAACCCAACCACAAAAACTGCGACAAAGAAAATGGGATACACAATTATGAACCCAGGTGAGCCAATAACCATTTACAAATATGTGCATGCCTCCCACTCACCTAAAGAGGCTGATAAATATGCTCCTAAATACTTTTTTGTAACAAAATCATCTGATGCACTACAGGAACTTACTAAGGAGAATTTGAAAAAAGCATTTCCTGATAGCCATCCTTTTCACGATGCACTGGATGAGAATTTTAAAGAAGATAAAGAGCTTATCAACTATGATAGTTTTCACAAAATGTATAAGCTTAGTCATATTTATCAAACCACAATTAAGTAATTATTGTTAACCGGGATACGGTAACTACGTATTCCTGTTAACAATACTGAATTTGAGGGGATCTGAAAATGAGTCACAGGTGGATGATGGGAACTTGGCTTAACTCACCTGTCTTGCGAAAACAACGGTTCATGTAAGGGAGAAGACACCGGTAATAATGATGACTCCAGGAGAAATTTTCTTAAATCTTCCGTTGCTACTCTTGCAACAGGACTTATAGTTGGCACACTTCTTAATTCCCTTGCTTCCTGAAAAGATACCAGCAAACCAGCAGGCAAAAAATACGTGTATTAACCCGTGACAAACTAATAACAATTAAAATTAAAAATCATGAGTAAACATACCTTATGGATGATAATAGGTTGTACGGTGCCACTTTTACTAATTTTTCTTGCACCAGCACTGGGTTTAGGCTCTGGTGTTTCCCTGTTCATTTTCATACTGGCAATGTTTGCCTGTCATTTATTTATGCCTATGCATCATCACGAAAAAGATAATAATCAAAACCAACAATCATCATCCACTAAAACAGAAAATCATGACCACCACATTTGATGTTAAAAAAATGGGGTTGGCTTTTGGCCTTACCGGGGCTTTACTCTATCTGGGTTGCATGTTAGTAATGGCTACTGTAGGGCATAGCGGAGCAGTAACATTTTTTAACAGTCTCCTGCATGGCCTGGATGTTTCTTCCATTATTCGTAAGAGTGTACCACTATGGGAAGCTGGTGTAGGCATTGTGGAAACTTTTATTCTTAGTTGGCTTGTGGGAGTATGTGTAGCAGGAATCTACAACGTTGTATTTTATTATAGTTTAAAAAATAGATTTTGAAAACCACCTAACAAAATATATACAACTATCTAAAAAGAATATTAATTCTTCATCAATAAAATAAAAATAAGATGACAACTATAATAGAAAAGAAACCGGCAGATTTGAAACCCAAATCAGAACAAACAAAAGACGGTACAAACAATCAAAAAACAATGAAAGGCCTTGTATATGGCGGCCCGGGTAAAATTGAATTGAAAGAAATACCAAAACCTGTTATTGAGAAATCAACAGATGCCCTGGTTAAAATATTAAAGACTACCATCTGCGGAACTGATTTGGGGATTTTACATGGCAAGACACCTACTTGTAAACCGGGGACTACGCTTGGTCATGAAGGCGTTGGTATAATTGAAGAAGTGGGAGGATCTGTACGGAATTTTAAAAAAGGTGACCATGTAATTATTTCCTGTATTACCTCTGATGGCACTTGCGAATACTGTAAAAAACAAATGTACTCCCATTGCGAGGATGGAGGTTGGATATTGGGTCATCTCATAAATGGTACGCAGGCGGAATATGTGCGCATTCCACATGCTGATAACAGTCTTCATGCCATTCCTGCCGGGGCAGATGAAGAAGCTTTAGTGATGCTAAGTGATATTTTACCAACGGGTCATGAAATTGGTGTTTTGAACGGACAGGTAAAGCCGGGAGATACCATTGCTATCGTTGGAGCCGGGCCAATAGGTATGTCAGTATTACTTACAGCACAATTTTATTCACCTGCAAAAATTTACATGATTGACATAGATGACAATCGCTTGCAGTTGGCAAAGAAATTCGGAGCAACAGATACGCTCAATTCAGCAACAGAAGATGTTGCAAAAAAAATATTATCAGAAACAAAAGACGGTGTTGATGTAGCGATAGAAGCAGTTGGTGCCCCTGCCACTTTTGATATTTGCCAGCATATTGTTCGGCCCGGCGGACACATTGCTAACATTGGCGTACATGGTAAGAGTGTAGACCTGCAAATTCAAAATCTATGGATTCAAAACATAACAATAACGATGGGATTGGTAAATACAAATACAACCCCAATGCTGTTAAAAACGGTTTCATCAGGAAAGATAGATCCCAACAAATTAATAACGCATCATTTTAAATTAGATGAAATACTAAAAGCGTATGAAGTATTTGGTAATGCCGGAAAAGAAAAAGCAATGAAAGTTATTATTGAGCCATAGCGCTTTAATATCCGTAAGGATGGCATAGCAAATAAATTTAATTGATGAACCTTTTCATCGGATAAAAGATGAACATGCAAACACAAAATCATCATTATAAAGAAATTCATCAAAACGAAAAACAGGTTCATAAACTTGTTTTTATAAACCTGTTTATTGATACTAACCAGGAACTGGTGGTGTTTATGCCACGCAGTTGTCACGTATGCAAGTCGGAAGGGTTTCAGGCATTGACAAGGCTTACCATTTCTTTCAATGGAAAAAATATTGTTGCTGATTTGAATGTTACAGAAGATGGATTGCTTCTAGAAGGAGAAATCAGTCTTTCAGTAAGTGCCCTTAAAAAATTAGGCTGTACCGAAGGCGATATGCTTACCGTTACACATTTTCAGCCATTGGACTCAATGAAACATGTACGGTCAAAAATTTACGGGAAAAAACTTAACCAGGCGGCATTCAATGAAATCATTCATGACATTGTTGATGAAAAATATTCCAATGTTTTCCTTTCGTCTTTTGTAACTGCCTGCTCAGGTAATAATATGAGTATGGATGAAACCTGTTTTCTTACCAGGGCAATGATTGATGCCGGGAATAAACTTTATTGGGGAATGGACATTGTAGCCGATAAGCATTGTGTAGGCGGATTGCCCGGCAATCGTACTACTATGATTGTAGTACCCATTATTGCAGCGTTAGGCATCCCTATTCCAAAAACATCATCCCGTGCCATCACTTCACCGGCAGGTACTGCCGATGCAATGGAAGTACTGACAAACGTTACGCTCTCTTTAGATGAAATGCGTAAAGTGGTACATAAAGAGAATGGCTGTATTGCATGGGGTGGTTCTATGAAATTAAGTCCTGCTGATGATATTATTATTCGGGTGGAAAAAGCGTTGGATATTGACAGCGACGCACAAATGATTGCTTCGATACTATCAAAAAAAGCTGCCGCTGGATCTACTCATTGTGTAATTGATATTCCTGTTGGCCCCACTGCAAAAGTAAGAGATATGGACGCTGCCATTAGTTTGTCATCAAGGCTCAAAGAAGTGGCAGGGTTTATTGGGTTAAATATTGAATCAATTTTTTCAGATGGGTTGCAGCCGGTGGGCTTTGGCATTGGGCCTGCTCTGGAAGCGAGAGATGTATTAGCTGTTTTGCAAAACCATACAAATGGGCCTTATGATTTAAAAAAACAAGCAATAAAAGTTGCAACAAAAATCATTCAGATGGTAATGAATACAAATGAAGCCGAAGCTGCAAGGCTGGCAACTTACAAAATTGAAAGCGGTAAAGCATTCGATAAACTCATAGCTATTTGTGAAGCACAAGGCGGATTCAAAGAACCACAATTGGCAAAGTACAGCAAAACAATTGAAGCGGAATTTTCGGGAGTTGTTTCAGAAATTGACAACCGCAGGATTGCCCGTGTTGCCAAACTTGCAGGTGCACCAGATTCAAAAGAAGCAGGGATTGATTTCTTTGTTCATTTGCAGCAGGAGGTGCAGAAAGGGCAACCCATGTTTACAATTTATGCCAATTCAAAAGGTGAGTTGGAATATGCGTATGAATATTATCAATCGAATATTCAGCAAACAATAAAATTTATTTAATTATGGATAAGGTACTTTTTTTTGCTTTGCCTGGAAATGAAAAATTGGCGGCTGAACTGGCAGTACAAATGGGCGCTGATATAGGTAAATTAAACATTCGTCATTTCCCTGACGGAGAAACTTATATCAACGTGGAGTCGAATGTACTGGGTGCAGAAATAATCGTTGTAGCATCGCTTCATCAGCCCGATGATAAATTTTTGCCCTTATATTTTTTGTGCAAAACATTAAAAGAATTAGGAGCTTATTCAGTTAAACTTGTTGCACCTTATTTAGCATACATGCGTCAGGACAAGCGTTTCAAATCCGGCGAATGTATTTCTTCGGATTTGTTTGCACACCTGCTTTCTACTTTTATTGATGAACTCATCACCATTGACCCTCATTTACATCGCCACCATGCTATGGGAGAAATTTATTCTATTCCTGCAAAAGTTGTACATGCTGCCCCTTTGATTGCAGAATGGATAAAAAATAATATTCCCGATGCATTATTGGTAGGGCCGGATGAGGAAAGTGAGCAATGGGTTTCAGCCGTTGCTAAAGAGTCTGAAAAGCCTTTTATTATATTAAAAAAAATACGAAAAGGCGATAAAGATGTTACCATACAAGTGCCGGATGTATCTGCATGGAAAAATCACACACCGGTTTTGATGGATGATATAATTTCTACTGCAAGAACAATGATTGAAACAATTGGGCACTTGAATAAAGCAGGTTACAAACCTTCGGTTTGCATTGGAGTACATGGAATTTTTACAGGGAATGCTTTTGATGAATTGTCTAAAACTGGAGCCAGAATTATTACCTGTAATACTGTACCTCATCAGACAAACTCTATTGAGGTAAATAAGCTAATTGCCGGTGCTATAAAAGATTTGGCTGGCTCTATTTATTAATTAAGAAAACAAAGAATTATGGAATGTCATAATGGTATTACCTCAGATTTATCTGAATTAAAAATTGACATTAAATCGAATTCAATAAAGGAAAGAATTTATCATGAACCTGTTAAGCACAATAAAATGAAATCTATAAAAGAAATAAGCCTTAAACCAAAGCCCGGAAAGAGTTACTGGAAAAATTGCCATCGGGAATGGAGAGAGGAATTCATCTATTTTGTTTTAGTGGATAGGTTTCATGACGATAAAAACCGGCATCCATTGGAGTTCCAGGATAAACATCCCGGATTTGGTGATGAGCAGGAATTACAAAAAAGTTGCGGTGGTACTTTGAAGGGCATCATACAGCATATTGATTATATAAAAAATCTTGGTTGCACTGCAATCTGGTTAAGCCCCGTATTTAAAAATAATCCTGAATCATATCATGGTTATGCCATAGAAAATTATCTTGAAGTGGATGAACGGTGGGGTACAAAAGAAGACCTTGAACAATTAGTGGATATTGCACATAACATGGACATCAGGGTTTTTCTGGATATTGTGTTGCATCATGCCGGTGATAACTGGAGCTATCCGGGTGGCTATGATTATAATTATTACAACGGCTTACAGTTTCCACTTGAAAAATGGCGTTATGAAGACAAGCCTGTTCCGGTAGAACTAAGAAACCCGGAATTGTATAACAGAGAAGGACAGATAAAAAATTTTGAAGCATATCCTGAAACAAAAGACGGTGATTTTTTCAGTTTAAAAACTTTCCGTAATGATAATTCCAATGAAGCACTGTACATACAGGATTTATTGATTACCCTGCATTGTTATTGGATACGGGAAGTGGATATTGATGGATTTAGGGTTGATGCTGTAAAACACATGGGAGAAGAATCTATCAGCAGGTTTTGTTCCTATATCCGTGAATATGCCTATTCGCTGGGCAAAAAGAATTTCTTTCTATTTGGTGAATTACTGGGCGGAGAGGAAAATTATAACCGCTACATTGGCCCTAAAACTGCTGTATCTCTTGATGATAAAAATTTGTATTACGGACTAAATTCAGTGCTGGATTTTCCATTGTATCAAATTCTTGAAGGAGTAATTAAAGGAAAAACTTCACCATCAAAATTAATCGAACGGTATCAAACGCTGCAACGAAATGCACTCAACAGGGGTGAGTATGGCGAGTACCTGGTAACATTTATTGATAATCATGACCAGGTAGGAGAAATTGTAAAACATCGTTTTGGATATGATGCTTTTCCCCAACAGGTTGTGGCAGGTATTGGTTTTTTACTGTGTTCATTAGGTACGCCCTGCATTTATTACGGAACAGAACAAGGTTTGGAAGGATGTGGCACCGGCGATTTTTTTGTAAGAGAATGTTTGTTCAGTCTTCACGACTACAATGCAAATGTTTTAAATCAGCAATCCTCCATTTATAAATCAATCGCAGCAATTGCCAATCTTCGTAAAACAAGCCCTATCCTGAAGTTTGGAAGGATGTACATGAAAAAAATATCTGCTGATGGTATTTCATTTTATCTGCCCGATTGCCCTAAATGCACGGTAGCTTTTTCAAGAGTATTATTCAATGAAGAAATACTGGTTGTATATAATTCATCTGTCTGCGATGCAAAAGTGGAATATATAGAAATTGATTATCGTATCAATAAAATCAGCAAGCACATGAAAGCTTTATATGGGTATGAAAATTGTGTGGAAGTGTTGTATCCAAATAATAAAGAAAATAAAATACGCTTTATCAGGCTATATTTAAAACCAATGCAGTTTATAATACTAAAAAGTATTTAAAATGAATTTTTATCAAAAGCCTGCAGATACAATTATAGCCGAATTAAAAACATCTGTGCAAAACGGTTTGACAGATGCCGAAAGTGCGGCACGATTAAGCCAGTATGGCCATAACCGCATCAAGCGGACCAACAAGAGAAATATGCTGCAGGTATTCCTGGAGCAGTTTAAAAATATGCTGGTGATACTGTTGATTGTAGCGGCAGCACTTTCTTTCTTTTTAAATTCAAACAGGGATGGAATTATTTTAATGCTGGTTGTCTTCTTTAATGCGATAGTTGGTTTTTACCAGGACTGGAAATCAGAAAATATTTTGGCTTCTCTTAAAGATTTAATCATTGAACATTGTTTTGTTTTTCGCAATGGCAAAAAAATAGAAGTACCTTCTGATGAACTGGTGCCGGGGGATATTGTTTCCTTAAGTGAAGGCGATGGTATTCCTGCAGACATTCGTTTGATTGAATCCACCGGTTTTTCCACCAATGATTTTATCCTTACCGGCGAATCTCAACCAAGGGAAAAATCACATGAAGTTATCATAGAAAAAGAAGTGGGTGTTTCTGAACAGGATAACTGTGTATTTATGGGTACTACTGTTGCCAAAGGGGAAGCTACCGGTATTGTAGTTGCAACCGGCATGAATACTGAATTGGGCAGGATAGCAAAAAGTTCGGAAGCCATTGATGCCAGCATCACTCCTTTGCAAAAAGAATTGAATGGAGTAGCAAAAAAAATTACTTATATCACTTTAATCCTGGGTGGCGTATTAATGGCAGTAAAGCTCCTGATGGGTGAAGCTTTGAATGATGCGCTTATTTTTACTATTGGTGTTGCCGCTGCAATGGTACCGGAAGGATTGCCGGCTCAAATTTCTGTTTCGCTTGCATTGGGCGTGGCAAGGCTTGCAAAGAAAAAAGCGATTGTAAAAAAACTATCTTCTGTAGAAGCATTGGGAGCAGCAACTGTAATTGCATCAGATAAAACCGGCACTATCACAAAAAATGAAATGACCATTATTCACTGTTATTTAAATGGTGAAAATAATACTATCACAGGTACGGGATATGAACCCAAAGGTGAAATTTTTAATAAGGATGGTGCTGTATTAAATAAAGATAACCTGGAAGAGCTAAAAGTATTTTTCTTAAATGGCTATCTTTCATCAACAGGTAAAATAAACCCACCTGACAAATATCATCAAACCTGGTATCCTATCGGCGACCCAACTGAATGTGCTTTTTCAACTTTAATACTCAAGGCTGGATATGATTTGGAAAAAATTGCAACGGACTATAAACGTTTACAATTATTCCCTTTTGATTCTGTAAGAAAAAGAGTTTCTATCATACGGGAACATAATGGCAAACGCATTAGCTTTATAAAAGGTTCTATTGAATCTGTTTTAGAAGTATCTAATTCACATATCACCAATCACCAGGTAAAGCCATTAACCGAAATTGCGAATAAGCAATTCCTTGAAATTGCAACAGTTCATGCTGCGGAAGCTAAAAGAGTTATTGCAATTGCCTATAAAGATTTGCCGGTTCAGGAACAATATACAATAGAAGATGCGGAGACCAATATCGTATTTGCCGGTTTTGTAACCATGATTGACCCGCCGAATGAACAGGTGAAAGAAGCCATTGCCACTGCATTTAATGCAGGTATGAAAGTGATAATGATAACCGGTGATAATGAAATTACCGCAAGGGCAATTGCCGGCCTTATAGGAATGTGTAATCCTGATGGTTCGGTTCCTGAAGTAATCAATGACCAAAGCCTGAAAGCCATGACTGATGAAGATATCAAGCAACGCCTGGCTGCAAGAACACTGATATTTTCAAGGGTATCGCCTGATGAAAAACTGAAAATAATTTCCCTCCTTAAAGACCGGGGCGATGTGGTAGCAGTTACCGGTGATGGCGTAAATGACACCCTGAGTTTAAAGAAAGCCGACATTGGTATTGCCATGGGTTTGAAAGGAAGCAAAGTGGCACAGGAAGCTGCCAGCATGGTGTTGCTAAATGATGATTTCTCAACCATTGTAGTTGCCATTAAAGAAGGAAGGACTATTTATAATAACCTAAAGAAAAATGTTTTGGCCAACCTGATTGGCAACCT
>JAYVZR010000423.1:0-23227 GCA_043783135.1 Ferruginibacter sp.
GGAAACAATCCAACTATGAAGATGCAGAGCCTGCACTATTTCTTTGCTACCGGCATGTTTAAATACCTTGTTTTTAATGACCCGGCCTGGGATTACAGTAAGTATGATTTTTCTGATTTTTATAAAGAAACCAAATACGCATCGGCTTACCTTGATGCCACTCAAACAGACTACACCGACTTTAAAAAACTCCACCGAAAAATGATCATGTTCCATGGCTGGAATGATCCTGCGCTGTCGGCTTTGTCCACCATCTCCTATTACGAAGATGTTGAAAAAAAAGATAAAGACCTGCAATCTTATATTCGTCTTTTTTTACTTCCAGGTGTGCTGCATTGCAACGGTGGCCCTGGCACCGACCAGGTAGAATGGCTAAAGTTAATAAGCGATTGGGTGGAAAACGGTAAAGCACCTGAGCGGGTTATTATGTCGAAAAAGAAAGATGGAAAGACAGTAATGACAAGGCCTGTTTTTCCGTATCCAAAAGCGGCTGTTTATAACGGCAAAGGTGATACGAACATTGAAACAAGTTTTACGGAAAAAAAATAATAACAGTTTAGTTCACTGATTTCGCCCTTGATTTCAATGACTGAAGCTTTAAGCAAATAATCAACTGATCACGCATAAAGAAATTCAATACAACAATTGTACTGTATGCAATTACTTTCTCAAATAACCATTCCACAAAAAGCTGGTGACGCAACAATACAATTATTGCAGGGCGATCTTACTGCTATACCCAAAGAGCATGCAGTAGATATTCTTGCCATTTCAGCATATCCAAACAATTACGAAGTTGTTGATAAAGCAACATTGATGGCAGCACTATATGCCAAAGGAATTATTGTAGCCGATTTAGCAAAAGATAAAGCCGCAGACCTTCTTGGTAACCTTAACTGCTGGCTATCGAAACCATTACCACCCGAACAGCAGCAACAATTTAATTTTAAAAAGATACTTTGCTTTGAACCACCGCCTGGCAGCGAAAAAGAAAAACTTGTAGCAAATATTTTCAGGTGCATCAACAATTTTGCATTCGACAAACAAAATAATATCATCGCCATACCGGTGCTGGCAAGCGGCAATCAAAAAGTGCCGATGGAAAAAATGCTGCCCGCAATTTTAGATGCTGCTATCTTTTGGTTAGAAAGCGGCTTACCGCTTAGTTATATAAAATTGGTGTTGCGAACTGAAACACAAGTTGCCGCTGCATTACCTATTTTTATACAAGCCAAAGAACAATATGAATTAAAAAAATCAGTAAAGGCCGGTGATATTAGTGCAACAGCCGCATGGAAAATATTTGACCAGAAAACACAAAAACAAATGCCTGGTACGGCAACCATGCTGATTGTTGAAAATGAAATAAAAGAGCTTGCCCAAAAAGAATCCAGCATCATTACTCCGGCACCAATGCCTTTACCTGCTCCTTCGCCTGCGGCGGCACCACAGTCACCGCAAGCAACACCCAAACCAAAAGCTGTAAAAGAAATACCTTCTACAAAGAGCGCAACAAAAGAATATGATTTTTTTATCAGCTACTCGCATAAACAAATACCTGAAGTAAAACTATTTGTAGAAGCCTTATTACAGCAGCAGCCGGCGCTGAATATTTTTTACGATAAAACATCAATTCCAACGGGCGGCTTATGGATAAAATTGATATCAGAAGCAATACAAAATTCAAAGGCTGTCATCTGTATTCTTTCACCCGAATACACTGCATCAGGTCCGTGCTGGGATGAGTTTCAATGCGCCAAAATAAAGGAGTACCGCAGCAACCAGGCGGTAATTAAAACCATAAATTTTTATACCGATCCCAACCTGCCGCTCATTATGGCCACTTACAGTTATATCGATTGCACCCAGGGCGATATACAAAAATTAAAAGATTGTGTACAGCAGCTATTTTGATTTTTTGGGTGTTTCTTCCGCTTCAGGTTGACAATATAAAAAGTATTATATTCACCAACATATCGGGCTTGAAAAACAGCTAAAGTCATTTGAAATTCAATATTAAAATGAAAAAATTTTTTTTAATCATCGTCTTATTTGCCGGATCTTTTAGTATTACAAATGCACAATTAAAAATCGCTGAAGATTCTGCCAAAGCTGAAATCAAGCAACTAACTATAGAATGGAATAAAGCAATTATCAACCGCGATTCTCTTGCTCTTGAAAAAATATTGTGTCCTGATTATACTTTACAAGGTTCATTGCCCCGTAATAAATGGGTGAATAATACACTGCATCATTTTTTGACCGATAGCCTACAGATTAGAGGAGAACAGAATATTAAGGTCTATGGAGATGCGGCCTCGAGTGAAGCTATATTTTACTGGAAAGCCTCTTTTGATGGCAAGCCAAGAATCAATAGCGAGTATTTGGTTAATGATATTTGGAAAAGAAACGATGGGCATTGGCAGGTTTTGATTAGAATGACAAAGATTTATAAATGAAAAATTAGTGATGGAATTGAATTTATATAATTGTATATTTTATCTATTCCAAGCAACTTCTCTCAACAACCCATGAACGGAGCCGAGAACGTTGTGTCAACAGGAAAAAGAGGTTTGAAAAATGATAATCCCACTCCGGCAATCGCAAAGTAAGGCGTTGCCCGAAAAGAAAAGATTGTGTAGAACAGTTATTTTGATTTTTTGACCGTGTGCAACGGGACGAAAGTAAAATCATCGGCACTTTCCATAAAATCAAATTCTATACACTATCAAACAAGTAAATCCACAATATAAAAAAGGTGGCTCGTTATCCGGCCACCTCTTTACAATTATATAATGTTACCATAAAATCAGGCAAGATCGAATCTGTCAAGATTCATCACTTTGTTCCAGGCTGCTACAAAGTCCTGCACAAATTGCTCTTTAGAATCTTCGCATCCATACACTTCAGCAATGCCTCTTAGTTCTGAATTAGAACCGAAGATTAGATCAACACGGGTGCCGGTCCATTTGAGTTCGCCTGTTGTGCGGTCATGGCCCCAAAATAATTGTTGAGTATCTGAAGCAGCCTTCCATGTTGTGGTCATATCAAGCAGGTTTACAAAAAAGTCATTGGTGAGTGCCCCTGGTTGCTTTGTGAACACGCCATTTTTAGATTGATCGAAATTGGTGTTTAGCACACGCATACCACCAACAAGCACGGTCATTTCAGGTGCTGTCAGCGTAAGCAGTTGCGATTTGTCAATCAGCATTTCCTCTGCTGAAACAGTGTGTTTGTTTTTTAAATAATTGCGGAAACCATCGGCAGCCGGCTCCAATACTTCAAAAGATTCTACATCGGTTTGTTCCTGCGATGCATCTGCACGTCCCGGTGTAAAGGGTACTGTTACAGTATGGCCTGCATTTTTTGCCGCCTGCTCAATGCCTGCGCAACCGCCTAAAACAATCAGGTCTGCAAGTGAAACATTTTTATCACCAACGCTAAATTCTTTTTTAATGCCTTCTAATGTACTTAACACTTTTGCCAGTTGAGCCGGGTTGTTTACTTCCCAATCTTTTTGCGGTGCAAGGCGAATACGTGCCCCATTGGCACCACCCCGTTTATCAGAGCCTCGAAAGGTGGATGCTGATGCCCAGGCCGTTGATACCAATTGTGATACAGACAAACCTGCCGCTACTATTTTACCCTTCAATGCAGCAATATCATTATCATTAATTAGTGTATGCGTAACAGTTGGTATTGGATCTTGCCATATCAGCACTTCAGCAGGAACTTCTTTACCGAGGTAGCGCACACGTGGCCCCATATCACGATGAGTAAGCTTAAACCATGCACGGGCAAAGGCATCTGCAAGCTCATCCGGGTTCTCGAAAAAGTGTCTTGAAATTTTTTCGTAAGCAGGGTCTGCTCTTAGAGCGATGTCAGTTGTAAGCATCATGGGTGCATGGCGTTTTGAAGCATCATGCGCATCTGGTACTGTACCTGCACCTGCGTCACCTGTTGGTTTCCACTGATGGGCACCGGCAGGGCTTTTTGTCAATTCCCACTCGTAACCAAAAAGGTTTTCGAAATAGTTGTTGCTCCATTTCGTGGGCGTAGTGGTCCATATTACCTCCAGCCCACTGGTGATGGTATCGCCTGCATTACCGCTCCCAAAAGTATTTTTCCATCCAAGACTCAGCTCTTCAATACCTGCTCCTGCAGGTTCTTTACCAACGTATTTTCCCGGGTCGGCAGCACCATGGGTTTTGCCAAAAGTATGACCACCTGCAATCAGTGCCACGGTTTCATAATCATTCATTGCCATACGCCCAAAAGTTTCCCTAATGTCACGGGCAGATTTAAGCGGATCAGGATTTCCATTAGGGCCTTCAGGGTTAACATAAATGAGTCCCATCTGAACAGCACCAAGAGGGTTCTCCAATTCACGGTCACCAGTATATCTATCATCGCCTAACCATTCCTTTTCCTTACCCCAATAAACGTCTTCTGCAGGTTCCCAAACATCTGCACGGCCGCCGCCAAAACCGAAGGTCTTTAAGCCCATAGATTCCAAGGCACAATTACCGGTAAGAATCATCAGATCGGCCCATGAAAGTTTTCTGCCATATTTCTGTTTGATGGGCCAGAGTAACAAGCGGGCCTTGTCAAGATTCACATTGTCGGGCCAGCTATTGAGTGGCGCAAAACGCTGTGTACCGAAGCCACTACCACCACGGCCATCGGAGATGCGATAGGTACCTGCACTGTGCCAGGCCATCCGGATAAAGAAAGGCCCATAGTGGCCAAAGTCTGCTGGCCACCAGTCTTGCGATGTGGTCATCAAATCAAAAATGTCTTTCTTCACTGCATCAAGATCAAGCGTTTTGAACTCTTCCGCATAATTGAATGTCTCACCCATTGGATTGGAAAGGGAAGAGTGCTGACGGAGGATGTTCAGCTTCAACTGGTTTGGCCACCAATCACGGTTTCTGGTACCACCGCCTGCAGTTTGCTTTAGGGATCCACCCAAAAAAGGGCATTTGGCCGCATTGCCCGGTTCGTTAACGTGAGCCAATATACTTTGAGATATGTTATTCTCCATTCGTATTGTTTTTTATATTAATAATATTATTTGAAACTTCAAAATTACGATAATCTATGTTGTGTAAACTGCTAAAAAATATAAAAATATAAAAACACTATTTATTATGAAATTGTTTTAGCAGACAAAACAATTTCATAATAAAACAATAATGTGGCAAATGAAAAAACCAGGTGGAATTGAATTTATTTAAATGTTATTGGCATACTTTGAAACTGTTTGGGTTATTTCGAATTTTTAGTTTATGAAATCGTGCTTAAGCCCCCCAATACCATTCTAAATTAACCCCGGCATTAATGCCGGGGTTAATTTAGAATAAAATGCCTGGGCTTTTGCCTAATAAAGGATATTGCAAATAACTCAAACAGCTTCTTTATCTTTAAGGCTATAAAGCAATCGTGTAAAACCCGGCAATCATGAAAAACATTTCGAACGAAGCAGATTATTCAGAAATCACAAACAGGATAAAGAACCTTTCTGCTGCAAGTACCCGGCTCTGGGGTAAAATGGATCTCCAGCAAATGCTGTTCCATTGTACCACACAATTAAAACTGGCAGTGGGTGAAATTTCTTCTCATACACAAGGCCCATCCTTCATGCGGTCCAGTTTGGGTAAATGGATTTTGTTCTCGGCTGTGCCGTGGCCAAAGGGGGTAGCTACACCGGCCGAAATGAATGCAGAGCGGGTCCAGTTTTCGCTCACCGGTATTGAAAATGAAAAACAACACTTATTGAATTATCTTGAAAATGCAAAGGGTAAAGCACAGTTAATGCCGCATCCTTTTTTCGGAAAACTCAACCGGCAAGAGTGGGCAAGGCTGATTTATAAACATCTTGATCATCATTTAAAACAGTTTGGCAGCCCTTAATTATTTGTAATAGCCACGCTCTTGTTAGTGTTTCATTCCTCATTTTAAACACAAAGTCTAATCAATAAAAGCCATGAATGTTAGCGATAATTTTAACCCAACTATTCAATGACAAAAAAGACAATAATCTTAATTTGCTTTATTATCTTAAAGTTTCTTTTGCAGTACTTTTTAATAAGTCCCGGGTACGACTTGCACAGAGACGAATACCTGCACCTCGACCAGGCAAATCATTTAGCCTGGGGTTATCAATCAGTTCCGCCTGTTACTTCCTGGATTGCCTGTATCACACAATTGCTTGGTAATAGTGTATTTTGGATTAGGTTCTTTCCTGCTTTGTTTGGTGCCCTTACAATGGTAGTGGTTTGGAAAACTATTGAAGAATTAAAAGGAAATTTATTTGCATTAATAGCAGGATCAACATGTGTATTGCTTTCAGTGCTTTTGAGATTAAATTTCCTGTTTCAGCCAAACTCACTGGACGCTTTATCCTGGACAACTTTTTATTTTATCCTCATTAAATATATTAATTCAGAAGATAGAAAATGGCTTTACTTGGCCAGCCTTGTTTTCGCTATCGGGTTTTTAAATAAGTATAATATTGCATTTTTATTAATCGGGCTTTTACCTGCTATTTTGTTGACTGAAAAACGTGTTTTTTTTCAGCGAAGGGATGTATACATTGCCATTTTATTTGCGCTGATATTAATTTCTCCCAACCTGATTTGGCAATACAACAACAAGTTTCCTGTTATCCATCACATGAAAGAATTAGCAGATACACAACTGGTAAATGTTAACCGATGGGATTTTTTAAAAGAACAGCTTTATTTTTTTATTGGCTCCTTACCTGTTATTATTGCCGCGTTGTACGCACTGCTGTTTTATAAACCTTTTAAAAAATACAGGCTATTCTTTTTTTCAATAATTTTTACACTCGCTGTCTTTACCTATTTAAAAGCAAAAAGCTATTATGCAATAGGGCTTTACCCAATTTACATTTCTTTTGGTGCTGTGTTTTTGGGCAATATTTTATATACAGGCCGAAGAAAATATTTGCAACCGGTTATTATAGCGTTTCCGGTTGTATTCTATATTCTTTTGTACAATATCGTCTTTTCAATTAAAAGCCCTGAGTACATTTTAAAAAATCAACCTGTTTATAAAAAATATGGATTGCTTAGGTGGGAAGATGGTAAAGATCATGTTTTGCCGCAAGATTTTGCCGACATGCTTGGATGGAAAGAATTAGCTGAAAAAGTTGATGCGGCCATTAGTAAGTTACCGAACGCAGGCCAAACATTAATTCTTTGCGACAATTATGGACAGGCAGGTGCAATAAATTATTATTCAACAAATAAAAAAATAAACGCCGTTTCATTTAATGCCGACTATATTAACTGGTTTAAGTTAGACGAAAAAATTAATAATCTTATAAGAGTTAAAAGTTTTGAGAGCAGTGAAAAGGAGTTAGAAAAAACAGGGCCTTATTTTGACAAAGCCTTCGCAGCTGACTCTATTACTAACCCGTTAGCAAGGGAATACATAACAATGATTTTTGTTTTTTTCAATCCAAAAATTGATATTAACCAAAGAGTAAAAGTAGAAATTGACAAAAAGAAAAACTACCGCTAAAAATTTCAGGCTTCTCAAATCCTTCCTGAAAGTACAACGAAAGATTTTTTGAGTTGTCCGCACGCATCACCAATGCATATCCCCGTAACGACCAGGAGAATTGGGTTTCGTGCCATAACGATTTAAAACCAGACAACATTATTTTCGAAGGTGGACGTTCCTGGCTGGTAGATTAGGAAGCAGCATTTTTAAATGACAGATATGTTGATCTTGCTGCAATGACAAATTTTTTAGTGAGAAGTAATGGGGAGCAACAATAAGTATTTTTTATTAACCTGGATGCCTATGAATTTTTAGTTATAAATTTACTATCGGGTATGTACAGGCGAAATTCTTTTACTACCTGAATCTGGTACTCTTAATAAGCGCAACCAACGATTTGTAAAATACAAAAGCTGTCATGAAAAAAAGAACCTTTTTAAAAACAACTTCTATCATTGCGGGCGGAGCTGTATTAAGCCGTATGGCATCCTGCAGTACCAATGCACCTGCGCCACATTTAAAAAACTGGGCGGGTAATTTAGAGTACAGTACAGGCAATGTACATTATCCAAAAACAGTAGCAGCCGTTCAGGAAACAGTGAAGAAGTGTAATAAACTTACTGCGCTTGGTTCAAGGCATTCATTCAATACAATTGCCGATAATACCGAAAACCTGGTGTCGCTGCAGGAATTAAATAAAGTAATATCGCTTGATAAAACAGCCAATACGGTTACTGTAGAAGCAGGTATGCGTTACGGTGACCTGGCACCTTATCTTCATCAAAACGGGTATGCATTGCACAACCTTGCTTCGTTACCTCATATTACCATTGCCGGTTCCTGCGCCACAGCCACCCATGGATCGGGTGTAAACAATGGTAATCTTGCAACAGGTATTGCTGCCATTGAATTTGTAAATGCAGCCGGCGACCTGGTAAATTTATCAAAGAAAGATGGGGAACAGTTTCAGGGAGCTGTAGTTGGGTTGGGCGCATTGGGTGTTGTTACAAAAGTTACCCTTGATCTTTTGCCGACTTTTAATATGAAACAATATGTTTACCTGAACCTGCCAATGGGCGAACTGGAAAAGAATTTTGATACTATTGTTTCAAGCGGGTACAGCGTTAGCCTTTTTACAGACTGGAAAAATAAAAACATCAATGAAGTGTGGGTAAAAAGCAAAGTTACTGCAGGCGATACTGCGCCACCATCTGAATTATTTGGTGCGAAGCTGGCCACAAAAAATATACACCCGGTAGAAGATCAGGATGCCATCAACTGTACGGAACAATTAGGCGTACCCGGGCCCTGGTTTGAAAGAATGCCCCATTTTAAAATGGGTTTTAAACCCAGTACCGGCAAGGAACTACAGGCTGAATATTTTGTGCCTATTGAACATGCCTATGAAGCCATTATGGCGATGGAAAAACTAAATGAAAAAATTTCACCACACATATTTATTTCTGAAATCCGTACCATTCATGAAGACAATTTATGGATGAGCCCCTGTTATAAAAAAACCTGTGTAGCACTCCACACCACATGGAAACAGGAAGTTGAAACGGTAATGAATTTGCTGCCATTGGTAGAGGCGCAACTGGCTCCTTTTAATGCAAGGCCACATTGGGCCAAACTGTTTACATTGCCCCCAGAAGTACTGCAATCAAGAATTGAAAAGCTTGCCGACTTTAAAGCACTGGTAAAACAATATGATCCCAATGGAAAATTCAGAAATAATTTTTTAAACAAAAATTTGTATACCAGTTAGATTTATTTATCCTTACAGTAACGTCTACTGTCTGGCTCATTTATTTTAACGGTCGTTGCGTAATAACTTGTGCTATCCAAATATTTCCCTACCTTTTTCTGATTCCATCATTTGCCACGCAATATAGTAACCAAGTTCACGATAGGCCTCAAATTGTTTTTCATCAAAAAACTGATCGGAAGTAGATTGATGTGGAAATGATGGATTAACACCTTTATAACTGAATACATCAGTCGACATATCTTCAATCATGGCTAATTTCAGGTAAACCAATGTGCCGGTTGTATTATCTGCATAAAAAATATTGGCTATTGCAAATCCATTTTTTGCTATATCATATTTTTTTTGAAAAAGCGTATCGCCGGCTGTTCCCTGTAAAATATTCCCAAGTTCGTATCCTTCGATAAATGAAATTTTAGCGCCAAAATCAACCCTTGCTTTTTCAACTGCATTGGCAAGGTCATCAAAATTAAACCGTGGATCGGCACCGCCATCCGAAACAATAATCAGGTCAAGTTTTCTGCGGATCAATTCATACAATGCAAGGTTTTCATAATGGCCTCCATCAGAAAGCTGGATATTTTTGTTTGTCTCTGATAATCCCATTCTTAATATTTCACTGGTTAGCCCGGGAATAAAAAAGTTTGGAGTTCCTACAGTAGTTGTCAACCCCGGGTTGCTTGTCCAAAACCCCAATCGCAAATTTAGCATGGATAATAAAATAGAAACAACCACATTTCGGGTAATCCCTTCGCCTGAAACTCCTGCACTGGGGTTTAACGCTGCGGCAGATGCCGCCATTGCTGTAGCCAGGGTTATGCCCCTGGTGTTTTTATTTTTTTGAAATAACCTGGTTGATTTCCACCCGGTAGCATCACTACCACAATACAACGGTGAAATAATAAAGTTATCACCACCGCGGCCACGATAATCAATTTTTGGAGAATTACTTAAAATAATATTTGTATTGATGATATGATAGGGCCTTGGATTATTTTCATCACACATATCTTCCATAAGTGCCGAATCGGCTTCTGTTGCAGGTTGCCAGCTATTTTTTTCTACAGCACTTTTATTTGGCAAAAAGGCTTCCATTAACCTGTTGCGCCACATGTGGTGTGGGCCAATCAAATTTAAATTTACAAACCAGCCAAATATAATAGATGCTGCTATAAGAATAAAAAAATAAACGGGGTGACCCATTGTTAAAGATTCATGATTTAAAAATAATGTTGTAGTAGCTAAATAAGCAAAAAGAAGAACTCCATAAAATAATGCAAATGCTCCCGCATAAATTATAATATCAGATTTAAAACCGTTATTTTCTTGCTTTATACGGGCTTTTTTGTATTGCCACAACCCTACCAGTGTACCAAATAAAGTAGAGCCTGTAGGTATCACATATTTTGAAACACCTTCAACGAACGTAGTAAAATAAGGTAACGATCCAAATACAAAACAGGTTAAACTTAGTTTTAGCAACAGCCCTATCAGCTTTTGCCCTTTTATAAAATCTACATACCTGTTCTGGATTGCTTTTCTAAGGTTTGAGAAAGTTTGTAATGAGTACCAGAATCCTTTTAAAAAAATTATCCCCAGCAATAACAAGCCCACAAAAATCATTGCTCCTTTTGACAAATTTTCAGGCAAGCCATTTGCATCCTTTTGAGTAAACCAGGAGATAATTTTGTATTGACGAACAGAGAGCGGTATGGAATCCCAAACAGCATTTGTTATTTTATACAAAAGCCATAATGATGTTGTCATGGACACTGTTAAAAAACTAAAATATGCAAACAACGACATTACTATGCTTCGTAAAATAACAGCAACAAATGAAACCATATTCAGGCTTTCTGTAGGAGCAAGATATGAGCCATGAAGTCTTATAAAATCAAGCAGTTTATTATCATCATCATTAACCGCATTTTCTGTTAAAACAGTGTCTTTATCCCGGTGCTTGCCACGTTTTCCCAATGGAAAATTTTCGGGTGTGGTACCAGCATTTTGCCCACCTTGTTTAAGCGCCCATGTTAGTGCCGAACCTAAATAGCCGCCCCCCGAAACTGTAGACATATAGTCTATCTTACTTAATTGATTATTAGCCACAAGTGCCTGCATAACACCAAGGCCAAAAGATGAAGAGCGGATACCTCCCCCGGAAATTGCAAGCCCTGAAATTTTTTCATTATTGTTTAATTTCAGGCGAATACGTTCCATTTCAATTACTGTGTCAGGGCGAAAAGTTTGATCGGAGTTATCATTTAATTTTTCAGGCATTGGTGAACGGTTTTTGTTGTGAAATACAGTTTAATAACACTTTGTGCAATTCATATTGTTTAGCACTTAGCACAAATAAGAATCGCTCTAAGCAGCTGTCTAAAAATAGAATTTTCATTTGCCATCCCGAGGTTGGTGGGGACACCAACCCCGGCTAAAAATTTAATTACACTTGCCGTAACCCATATGTTTAGCACTTATTACAAATAAGAATTGCGCTGAGATTATTTTACTTTAAAGAAACACTTGCAGAAAGATAAAGCTTTTAAAATATGAAAGCAACCCCGGGTTGAGAAATCAAGTATAAGACTTTACACAACCATAAAAAATATAAGCTAAACAAAATGGTCTGCATTTTTTGTAGAAATCAATCATAGTTTTTTGAATAAAGTACAAAACCGCCAACCAAATAATGATGTAAATATTATCAATTCACTATAGAAAAATATTCCCAAAAATACCGTTTGTAAATGCTAAAAAAAACTAACAATAAAATACCCTGCTAAGATTGGATTTTCGGTTTTTGTTTATTAATTTTAAAATATATTTATTAAATTTATAATATTTATTTTATGATCCCCCCAGAATGGTTTAAATTTGCCCCAAAACCAAATGCCCTAAAAGATGATCAAAAGTGGAATGTGTTTCTTTCTTATCGGTCTGTAAACCGTGGATGGGTATTGAACCTGTATGATGTATTGACAGAATTAGGCTTTAAGGTATTTCTCGATCAATATGTATTAAAGCCGGGAGACTCCCTTGTAAGGGTATTGGAAGATGGCCTTCAGCAGAGCCAGGCAGGCGTACTGATATGGTCAAATACAACCAAAGACTCTGAGTGGGTAAGAAATGAATATGACACCATTTTAAGCAGGTCAACAAACGATAAGAATTTTTATTTTGTACCGGTAAAAATTGAAAAAGCCCCACTGCCCACTTTTGCAAACACCAAGTTATTTATAGATTTTGGCGATTACCCGGATGGACCCAATGGCGGTGATTTATTAAGGCTTCTGCACGGCATCGTTGGTAAGTCACTGGATGATGATGCAGTACATTTTGCATGGGAACAGGATGAAGCAGCTGGTATTGAGGCAGCAAAAATCACGGCTGCAATAAAAAATGGAAGGCCGCAAAAGTTATTGCAATTATTTCAGCAGGGAGGCTTGCCGTGGAAGACGACTGCATCATTAGCCTGTAAAGCTGCAGAAGGTTTAATAAAATTGGGGAATGAGGATGATGCAATAGATATGCTGAGGCAGATTGAGAAAGATTTTCCAAAATCGATAAGGCCAAAACAATTAAAGGCACTGGCGTTGGCCCGCAGGGGAAAAGATAATGACCTGGACGAAGCACAGGATATCCTGGGAGAATTATACGCACTTAACCATCTTGACCCCGAAACACTGGGTATTTACGGCCGCACCTGGATGGACCGGTACAAACTATCCGGTAAAATAACTGATCTAAGGCAATCGAGAAATTACTATGTGGAAGCTTTTGAAAGAGCGCCGGATGATTATTATACGGGTATTAATGCAGCATCAAAAAGCATTCTATTGGATGAAACAGATAAAGGAAAAACATTTGCAGAAAAAGTTGAACAGTTAGTAGGAAATAAAGCTGTGCCCGACGATTATTGGCGAACAGCCACTATTGCAGAAGCGCTGTTGATTCAAAAAAAGTACAAGGAAGCTGCGGATATGTACCAGCAGGCAATTGACATAGCACCAACAGAAATTAAATCACATGAATCTTCATGGAAACAGGCAAAATTATTGCTTGAGAAATTAAATCCGCCGGATGATGAAAGAAAGCTGTTGAAAGATGCTTTCAAAAATTTGCAATAATGTATTCTTGGTTATTAATATGATCAGGAATGCAGCATAATTATCAATCAGGTATTAAAAATTAAGTAACCACCATTTTATAACAAATAAAATCAACCATTATGGGACTACCAAATCAATTCAACGACATCATCCATTCAAATTTAAAAGTAAGTGCAGCATGGCTGCCTATTACCAATAACTACCTGTTAGGCGACTATGGAGTTATTTCTGAAGGAGTATTTACAAAGATCGGCAACATAAAAGAATACAATGTTTCTTTTGATGCAGCCCAGGGGCCAGATGCAACAATCGATTTTACATCTGCAGATACCAAAGTAATAAAATTTGTTGCCGGAGCACAGGTAGATGTAATTCCCGAAGGAGCTATCGATGCAAAAATTACCATCTCATTTAAAAAAGAGGGCTCTTTTATTGTAAAGGCGCCCACCATTTCTGTTAACGAAATTCAAAATGTAAACCAGCTTGCCAACCAACTTAAAGATGCAAAAGGATGGAGGCGCATGTGGAAAGTTGTTTATCAAACTTACCAGGCCTTAGAGCCGGTAATTATATCCACAATCTCTGCCGATACAGAAATTAGTTTCAGCGGTGAAGCCACTGCCCTAAAAAGTATGAAGCTGGGAAATGCCGGATTGGAGCTATCATCTAATAAAGAAGTAGGTCTTAATATACATGGAAAGCAAGGTATAATTGGCCTTGGTTTATTTAAACTTAGGTTAATAGGCGGTGGTGTTAATATATTGAGTGTTCAGGAAAAACAAGGAGATATAACAGCTGAATTACTTAATGGCGACAAGGCGCCTGCCAATGATTTTTAGTTTAAAAGTAATCCGTAATAAGCATGCAAACAATTGTTATAGAAATATTACGCAATGGTAAAGCATACAATAAACTGCTTGATCCTGATATAAAGTATATTGCTTTATGTGGAACAAATCCCGGAGTTGATTTCAACATTCAGTGTGAGCAGCAGGAATTTTTTGAACAATCAAGTTTACTCAGGTATGATAATAGCGACAAGGATTCAGTTCAAAAGGCAATTGATTTTTTTAAACAACTGGTTACAAAAATATTAAATGATATAGGGTCAATAAAAAAAGAAGTAAAAATTAATGATAATTTTTTACATCTAAGGCTGGTAATGACGCCAATAGAACTTGCTCAATTGCCTTTTGAACTATCCTTAACACCAGATGGATTGGCGGGTGAAAAAGAAAAATTTTTTCTTCGTAACTCATTATTAAAAACTGTTATTACCCGTGAGGTTAGACAGGTATCGTTTATTGGATATAACTGGCCGGTAAAACCAAAAATACTTTTTGCCTGGGCTCAGCCAATAAACACAGTACCCTATAAATTGCATTGGGATGCATTGATACAAATTCTTAAACCATTGGCTTTGCCTTTTGCCGAAATACCCGAGCCCATACCTGATCTGGGGAAATTAATCAAAGAGATTAAGCAGGCAAGCCTTCAATTGATAAAAGATGAAATTGCAAAAGCTGCAATGTTAAATGAGCCTTACACACATGTTCATTTGCTGGCACATGGTGGGAATGAAAATAATTTTGGCGGCGTTCAATGGCGGCTTGTACTTTGCGATAATAACGATGACAGCAAAGCATATTTTGCATCTGGTGAAGAACTTCAACATGCACTAATTCCTGAAACTGGTAATACCAATGCCATACCGGTAATTGTTTCTATCATCGCCTGTGATAGCGGAAACGAAGGAAGCCCCGTTTTACCAGGTGGCAGCCTTGCACATCAATTACATGTTGCGGGTATCCCCTGTGTGTATGCTTCCCAATTTCCATTAACGCAGGATGGGTCTGTAAAACTGGTCTCCTCTTTATACTCAGAACTTATCAGTGCCAAAGATCCCAGAATGGCCCTTTACCGTACAAGAGAAGTGCTGGATGATGGGGAAATGCATGACTGGGCAAGCTTTGTATCGTACGCAAGGTTTCCGGCAGATATAAATACCCAGCTGGCCGAAACAAGGCTTAAGCAGCAGTTTGAGCCTATGAAAATTACCGCTAAATGGGCCGATCATGTTTTATATAATCTGGATAAAATTGGAGCAGATAAAATACACCAGGTTTTAAAAGATATTGATGACCGCCTAAGTAAATCAATTGATGATCTCGAAGACCAGTTGGATGAAAACGGAAATAGTACACTTGAATCAGCAGCATTAAAAGCCGAACACTTTGGTTTGCTTGGAAGTGCCTTCAAAAGAAAGGCGGAACATTTGTTCAATATGGCTAAAACAGAAAAAGATGATAAAGAGATGCTGATGCAAGAATCAATTGAAGCACTCCGCAATGCAGCGGCGTACTATAAAAAAGGGTTTGATGCAGACCCTTCCAGTCATTGGAATGCTATGCAATATTTATCGTTGAAAGCTGTATCAGGAGAATCATTAACGGATGATATTACCGTATGCACTGTTATAAGTTTTATGGCAGAGCGGGATATACGGGAAGCCAAAAAGGAGGTAGATAAAATTTGGGCATGGGGTACATTAGCTGAATTGTATTTATTACAACCACTTACAGTACCCATGGATCAACAGAAAAAAGTAAATGAAGAAGCCACGCTAAAAGCAAATGAATATTTGAGCGAAATAAAAAAGTCCGGCCAGGATTTTCAAATTGAGTCAACTACCCGGCAGCTAGACCGCTATATCAATTGGTGGCCCATTATGCTTCCATCTGCACAAATGGAACAATTAAAAAATTGGGCAGTGGAATTAAGAAAAGTAATTTGAACCAACATAATAATGATTTTTAAAAGTTTATATTATATGACGCTAATCGAAGAAATTAAAAGAAACAAAACCGTACTGCTTCATGTTGCAATGATTTACATACCATGTTTTCTATTTAATAATTTAATTAACCAACAAAAATATTGTAGAAATGAAAAAGACTTTCGCACAACATCACGACCCCGCTATAACTCCTAAAAGAATTCTTTCGCTCGACGGAGGCGGCATCCGTGGCGCTTTAACCCTGGGCTATTTAAAACAAATAGAAACTATTCTCCGTGAAAAAGAAAATGATCCCAGTCTTTTGCTTTGTGATTATTTTGATTTAATAGGCGGTACTTCTACAGGCTCTATTATTGCAGCATGCCTTGCCACAGGAATGGATGTTGATACGGTTGTGCAAAGCTATATGAATTTGGGTGGCAAAATATTTGGCAAAAAACGTACCTGGTGGAACCCTCTTGAAACATGGAAATTTTTAAAAGCAGAATACGACTATGTTGCATTAGAGCAAAGCTTAAAAGATGTTTTTGGAACCATTACTTTAGGAAGCGATCATATTAAAACCGGGCTTTGCATTGTTGCAAAACGGGCAGATACCAATAGTGTATGGCCCTTAATTAATCACCCGCAGGGGAAATTTTACGATACCGCAATCGGAAAAAATAAGGATATACCTTTATGGCAGGCTGTTAGGGCAAGCAGTGCGGCACCTACTTATTTTGCACCACAAATGATAGATGTAGGCAACGGGCAAAGAGCTGCTTTTGTTGATGGTGGTGTAAGTATGGCAAATAATCCTGCCCTTACTTTATTGATGGTAGCTACTCTAAAAGGATTTCCGTTTCACTGGCAAATGGAAGAAGATAAATTAACCATTGTATCAGTAGGCACAGGTTTTAGTGTGTTTAAAAAACAAACTGGCGAAATAGAAGAAGCATGGATGAAAACATGGGCACAAAGTGTACCCGATATGCTGATGCAGGATGCCAGTTGGCAGAATCAAATAATGTTGCAATGGCTTTCTAACTCGCCAACAAGACAGTATGTTGATATGGAAATTGAAAATTTATATGATGATTATATTGCCGGTAAACCAATGCTAAAATACCTTAGATATAATTTTCCGATAACTGAAAATGATTTGAATGGTTTAGGTTTAGGTAAAACATTTACACCTGCTGATGTGGCGAGTTTGGTAGAAATGAGTAATGCAGAAAACAGGGAGTTGTTGTATACAATTGGAACAGCAGCAGCAACGAAGATGGAGGCTGTTCACTTTTAAAATAGTAGATTGATGCCTGAAAATTTTCAGGCATAATATTCAAACCATCAATAGGTAATTTCAAAAATAAAAGTATGAAAACTATATTTTTACAAAAATTCTTTTAAAATGAAAGCAACCCCGGTTTTATATAAAATATTAATTGTTGTATGTTTGGCCTCCTGCGCACAAAAAAAGGAAAAGGATATGGAAACGCAAAAGCAGATTCAGGAACAATTGGGCAAATTAAATTCATTATTGCGGGATTCTGCATTTGCAATGGCTTTTGCAAAAGGACAAGATTCTGCTTATTATTCTTCCCAAAAACAGGCTATACCATCTTTTGAAGACGACAATAAAAAAATAAAAAAAAGCTTTAAGGAAGAAAAAATCGCTATTAATGTTGCAGCTTTTTATGCCGTGGAATGTGGTATGGGTATTTTTATAAATCAAAAAAACGGAACGCCTGTACAATGGCTTCAGAAAATTGTAAATAAAAAAACCGGCTCAGGTGAAGTATTACTACTTAACCGCTTTGCCAATGCCACATGGAAAACGGGCCAGCCTTTCAGAAACCTAAACAGAATTAAAAGAGAAAATTTTATTGTTGCCAATTATCTTAGCGAAGCTGAAACAAAAAAAGATTATGACCAGGTTATGGCTGCAGCATCAAAACTGCTTGATTCGCTAAAGGCATACGAAAGCAGCTCAAAAGAAGAACAGTTTAAAGAGATAAGCCGCCTTATGAAAAATAAGCAATATGCACTGGAAATGGCCCGGCACATGGAAGCTGCTTATTATACAGCAGAAAATAAACCAGTGCCCCCCTTTGTTTCACCGGCAGAAGATACTGCTATAATTGAAAAAAATGCTTTCGACGAAAAGGTTGCCACTAATTTGGCAGCGTTTTATGCTTTGGAATGTGGGTTAAGTTATCTGTCTGCTTCTAATAATGAACTTCCTTCTGATGTTTTACAATCAATCATCAATGGAAACATTGCCGAAAAAGATAAACAGTTATTGGCACGTTTTGCTAATGCAACCTGGAAAGCAAGCCAGTCATTCCGCAGCCTTGACCGCATATACAAAGATAATTTTACTCCATTCTATTTTTTATCTGCAGAAGAAATTGAAAAAGATTGGGTACAAATTAAAACTGCGGCAGCTATACTAAAAAAAATGCTATAAGTAAATCGTTCATTTTACTCACACATTTTAAAATAAGCTGATACTTTAAAAATTATTTTTGTAAATTGTATTAATATTTTTTTCAGAAGTATTGATAATTCTTTTCAATGCTGACATTACCCGCATACCCCCGATCCACTTACAATATATTTACCAGTGCATGTTGATAGCCTAAAGTTGCTCCGGCAACAGGAAGACCACATAAAATTATTTCATAAAAAGGTTTAAACTAACTCTTATGGAATTCGATTGGGAGTCATTTAAATATAATGTTAGTATAAATAATGTTGTGCCGATATTAGGTAACGATTTGTCAACTATCAGGTTGGAAAAAACTAGTATATCACAAAGTAAATATTATGATGCTATTTTAAAATGTGGCACCGTGGATGAAGAATGTATCCGCATAAATCTTTACAAATACCTGGCAATTAAATTATGGGAAATTTATGGAAGAGGCGAACCCATAAATTACTCTGTCAATTTCAACAGCATTGTATTACAGTTACTCTCAAGAGATATAAAACCAGATACCATTAAAAATGCGATCAGGAACGAAACTATAAGGCTAACTGATGAGCAGATTGTTCTTGATCCTTACAGGAAATTACTACAGGTAAAAGGGTTTGAAAATTTTGTAACCGTAAATATTGACAATTTTCTTGAGAGGGCATTTGAAGCTGAAGGCAGGAAAGTTAATACATCTATAAATTTTTCTATCCAGGATGCTGAGTCAAATCCTGATGAAAAACCCGACCGGGCACTTCCAAAAATTTTTAACTTAATGGGCAATATTAAATGGGGCAAATTTGTTGACTCGGATGAAGAATCGTTGGAATGCCTTTATATGATTAAAAATGATTCTTCTTATAAAGCCAAATCCTTGTTTGATACCCTTGATGGCAAAAGCTTACTATTTATTGGTTGCAGCTTTCCCGATTGGTTTATGAGGTTTTTTATCCGCATTATTGCCAATGAAAGATATACTAATAGCAGCCGCGATAAATATGTAGTTGGTTATCCTATATTTAAGGATAATGATATACGATTTTTTCTAGAAAATAATAAAACCCTGGTTATCCCCTTTGGGGGAAATATTGGAGGTAATAATGCATTACAGATAGAAAATTCAATAGAATTTATTACTGAAATTATTAATCAATTTTATGGTAGCGAATCTACTAAACCACCTCCGCCGCCTCCACCACCGAAATATAAAGAGCTTATTTTTTTAAGCTATAGCAGGGATGATTCTTCTATAGCGGAAAAACTAAAAAATGAATTTGACAGAAATGGCGTTAGTGTTTTCTATGATAAAGACAGCCTTAAACCTGGTGGGAATTATGATACAATTTTGATAAAAACTATTAAAGACTGTGATTATTTTGTTGCATTAATATCTAAAAATTCCATAGGAGATAGAAACCGGTATGTGCTTGATACGGAATGGAGTTTTGCCATTGCTTTTGATACAGACAAAAATTATTTGAGGCCTTATATTATTGATGATACAGGACCAACTGATGAGAAGATACCTGCCCGGATCAGGGAAAAGAATATCAGCACTATTACAAACTTTAATGATTTGGGTGAAGTGGTAAGGAAATTTATTAAGGAAAATAATTTAACAACAGTAATTCAGGAAACCAAACCGAAACCTTCAATTTAATGATATGCCAGACAATAATATCATAATGAACCCAGGTGAAGTTGATTTACAAAGGCCTTTTCCTGGTCTTCGCTCCTTTGAAGAAAAAAATGAATCGCAATTTGGTGGCCGCGATGTTGAAACAGATGAATTGTTTTTATTGACAAAGCGTAATTCGCCTACCATTGTTTTTGGAAAATCAGGCATAGGTAAAACCTCTCTTTTAAAAGCCGGTCTGATACCAAAGTTAAAAGACAGCAATTTTTATCCGGTATATTTCAGAAGTGATTATGCTTCAGTAAAAGCTCCGCTCAGCCAGATAAAAGATTTTGTATCTGAAAAATTCAAAACAGCAAATCCGGCAGATCCAGGAATTGGCGACCGTACACTCTGGCAATATTTTCATGATGCAGAATTGTATAATGGCAAGGAAAAGCTAACTCCAGTTCTGATTCTTGATCAGTTTGAAGAAACATTCACCATCGGAAAAGATAAAAGCCGTGAAGTTATTGAACTGTTTACGGAACTATCAGACCTGGCAGAAAACCGTGTTCCTTTTGTTGTACATAAGCAATATCAGGAAAAAGATGAATTGATACCCTCTGAATATGAAAAGCTAAATTATCGTGTTATTATCAGCCTTCGTGAAGACTATCTTGCGCAATTGGAAAGCCTGAAAAAGTATATGCCCTCCCTGAATAAAAGCCGTTACCGCATTGTTCAGATGACGGTTATCCAGGCGATGGAAGCTGTTACAAAATCTGCAAAGGGGTTAATTGATAATGAAGCTGCAGCCGGTATTATAAAAAAAATGCCGGGTATTACTGACCGTGATTTTGATGCAGTTGCCGAAGATACTGACAATATAAAAAGATTACTGGTAGAACCTTTTTTGTTAAGCCTGATCTGTTTCCAGATCAATGAAAAAAGAATTCAACGCAAGCTGGATAAGTTTACGCCAGAATTAATTGCAGACTTTAAAATTGAAGATGTTATCAAATCATTTTATATTGATACGCTGAAACCCTTTGGCGATAATGTAGGTGAAGGTATTGAAGATAGCCTTTTAACAGAGGGAGGCTATCGAAAATTAGAAGTATTGGAGCAGCTCCAAACTAATTATAAGATTGACCAAACTACGATTGCAGCATTAATCAATAATCGCATTATACGCCAGGAAGACCGCGATGGGGTTGAATATGTTGAATTGATACACGATGTTTTGGTACCCGTTATTAAGCAACGACGGGATGAAAGGCTGAATAAGATACGTGAAAAAGAAAAAAGCGAATCAATAAGGCGTGCCATTATTTTAGACAGATCAGAACGGGCAAAATACAAAAAGCTACTTATAACTATTGCTTCTTTAATTTTTATTCTTTCGATAACAGGTATACTTGCATATTTCCTGAAAACCAGTAAAAATGAACTTGAGCGGTTACACCGTATAGAATTTGCTCAAAAATTATTAATCAATGCCGAAAGCATTGATAGAAATTATAGCGATTATAAAAGTGCCGCACTCATTTCAAGAACTGCTTATCTTATCTATAAAGATAAGAACGGGGATGAATATAGCGCCTATTATATGGATATGTGGGATAGGTTACAGGATCTTGGTTATAATTTTCAATATCTTAAATATGAACCACAGGTTAGATCTATAGCCGCTGACAGCGACAATATTTATGTTGGATATAGAGATGGAAAAATATGGGAAAAAAACATAAATAATCCTAAAGACACAGCCATTCTTTTTTATGATTGTAAACAAAATGTAACCAGTATTGCTTTTAGCCCTGATAAAAAACTGATGGCAGTAGCGGGCACTTTTAATAATGTAAAATTTTTTGATTTAAGCAAATCACCAACTAATCCAATAGAATTAGATAGTATGCTAAAAAATGAAAATAGAAAAACTGTTGCTTTCGCTGATAATGGTAATCTGGTATTACAAACAGATGAAGGAATAACAATATGGGATGCTGCTGCTTCCTACAAGCAAGTCTTAAATTGGAAGCAACGGAATAAATTTAAAATAATGGATGGTGCAAAATCAATTTTAGCAGATACAATTGTTTGGGATGAAAAAGTGCTTAAGATGCCCGGTATGCAGTTCAATTGTTTGGCAACATACAGTGATAAAATAGCCATAGGTTCCGACTCATGTTTTGTAATGGTTTCAAAAGATTCAATAATAAAATTTACCAATACTGCATTAGGTACTGTATCAAGCATTCTATTTGACAATAAAGGCGATTACCTATATATAGGAAATGGCGTCGGTACAATATTCAGGGTTTCCCTATCTGACTATACAATTGAAAAAAACTGGAACCAAAGTGGCCGGATTAACGGTCTTGCCTACAGTACCAATGGAGAATATCTGGCATCCGGTTCTTTTGATGGAACTGTAGCAATATATACAGGTAATATCAAAAGCCTGGAGTGGAAAAATGCAAAACCATTAATACTGCCATTAAGCACACGTGATCCGATTTATTGTTTCAGTATTGATTTTAGCACAGACAATAATTATTTACTGGCGGGATACACAGACGGATCAATTCAAAAATGGCCCATAAAAACAGATATGCTTTCAGCTCTTATATGTGATTCAGTTTCAGGGCAAAATTTAAGTTTGGACTCCATCCTGACTAAATATGGCATTAGTAGAAAATTCATTTCTGAAGAACAAAATAAATATGATTGTAAACAAAAAAATAGTAATTATTAAATAGTTTTTTATGAAAAACTTTACAGCAAGTGCTAAATTATTTATTTGTGTACTTTTCGCAATTTTTCTTTTAAGTACACAATATGCTAAAGCTCAGAGTAAAGGACAGAGTTGTCCTGAGAACGTTATTTCAATGAATAAAATACAAACCGGTATCCCATCAGCAAGAATCACAGAGTATGAAGA
>JAYVZR010000424.1:0-9265 GCA_043783135.1 Ferruginibacter sp.
TTTTAACGATTTTGCAAATAGCTGGCAGATTTTTAATGCACTTTTTATACATTACTCTTGTGTGACGAGCATTACAGACTTTTTGAGGGACGACTAAATAGTAATTTATAAATTAAATAAAAAAATAAAAATGTTACTTTTAGGGATAACAATTTTGGATAATTAAATAAAACGGAATGAAAAAGATAGCCACCACCTTAGTATTTATTTGTTTTATAAGTATTGGTATTGCACAAAAAAACCTGCCCACCGATTATCTTTCAAAAGAATTTCACCAGGGCAGAAGGGATGCATTCCGTGATTCGATGCCACCCAATTCGGTAGCGGTTATATTTGCCTATCCCGAAAGGGTTTTTTCCAGGGATATAAATTATTTTTTTCATCAAAACCCTGATTTGTATTATCTCTCTGGGTATAAGGAACCTAATGCCGTATTGGTATTATTTAAAGATTGGCAGGGAAAAGGAGATACTGCATACAATGAAATTTTCTTTGTTCAGGAACGTAATGAGCAAAGGGAACAATGGGTGGGAAAAAGATTGGGTGTAGAAGGAACAACAAAACAATTAGGGTTTAAAAAAGTGTATGAGGGCAACAATTTCAAAAACTTTATTATTGATTATAAAAAATTCAGTGTTGTAATACATGATGAGCTGCCAACCGCTATAAAAGTAGATGACAGTGGTTACGATTTGTTTGGCCTTTTGCAAACCTTTAAAGCGGGCGTAGTACCGGAACAAGGCGATATAGAATTACATAAAGAACATCTGCTGATAAAAAAATATTTAAGCCCCGGCAATTTAAAATATTTTGCAACAGATTATCAAAAGCAGGTAACAACAAATGATGCTTTTAAAAACGATGCTGTTATTAACCAGGTATTAAATAATCCTGATTCTGCAGCTATCGAAAAAATAAAGGCCAATTTAAAAGAACCTATGTGGGGTACAGATTATTACCTGGAAATAACAAATTCCCTTAGGGAAATTAAAACTCCTGAAGAGTTAGTACTGCTGCGCAAAAGCATTAAACTTTCCTGCATTGCCCATGCTGAAGTAATGAAAGCTGTAAGCCCCAATATGAGTGAAAATGAAATAGAGGGCATACATAGGTATATCCATAGAAAATACGGTGCAGAAGATGAAGGATATCCGCCAATAGCAGGCGCTGGTGCCAATGGTTGCATTTTACATTATGAAGCTAATAACAGTACCAAAATAGAAAATCAATTATTGCTGATGGATGTAGGGGCTGAGTACCACGGCTATTCTGCTGATGTTACAAGGACTATTCCTGCAACTGGAAAATTTACAACAGAACAAAAAGCAATTTATAACCTGGTGTATGAGGCACAGGAAGAAATTTTTAAACTTTGTAAAGAAGGCACGCCTTTTAGCAGCTTAAACAAAAAGGCGAATGAAATATTAGCAAAAGGCCTGATTAAACTGGGGATTATAAAAGATAAAAGCGAAGTAAATAAATATTATCCTCACGGATGCTCGCATTACCTCGGATTAGATGTACACGATAAAGGGAATTACGGCCCATTAAAAGCAAACATGGTAATTACAGTAGAGCCCGGTATTTATATTCCTGAAAACAGCCCATGTGATAAAAAGTGGTGGAATATAGGGGTGCGTATTGAAGATGATGTATTGATAACAAAAGACAGCTACGAAATTTTATCAATTGATGCCCCACGTAAATGGGGTGATATAGAAAAAATGGCTGTTCAAAAAAGTAAGTTTAAAGAAATGCCGTTGCCGGCGTTGTAATATCTTAATAAATTAGTGTAAATATGCAGATTACTACTTCAACATACGATGCCGTAAAATATAAAACGCCAACAGGTATTACATTAACCTGCAAGGGCTGGATACAGGAAGCAGCTTTAAGAATGCTCCTAAATAATCTTGATCCTGAAGTAGCAGAAAGGCCGGGGGAATTGATTGTGTATGGCGGGCGGGGAAAGGCTGCAAGAAATTTTGAGAGCCTCGATCTTATCATAAAGGCACTGAAAGATTTGAATGATGATGAAACACTGCTTATTCAAAGTGGCAAACCTGTTGCTATGCTAAAAACGCATAAAGATGCACCGAGGGTTTTAATATCCAATAGTCAATTGGTACCTAAATGGGCTACATGGGAGCATTTTGACGAATTAGAGAAAAAGGGATTAATCATGTACGGGCAAATGACAGCGGGCTCGTGGATTTATATTGGTTCGCAGGGAATTGTACAAGGCACTTATGAAACCTATGCTGCTGCAGCTAATAAAGATTTTAGTGGTACATTAAAAGGCACACTTAATGTGACTGCCGGTCTTGGTGGAATGGGAGGGGCACAACCGCTGGCTATTACAATGAATGAGGGCGTTGCATTGATTGCTGAAGTAGAAGAATGGAGAATAGACAAACGTATTGAAACCAGGTACCTTGATGTAAAAATTATTGATATTGATGATGCTATTGATAAAGCCCTTGATGCAAAACAAAAAGGCCTTGCAGTATCAATTGGTGTATTGTGTAATGCCATTGATTTATTACAACGGCTTGTGGAAAGAAAAATTATTCCTGATACGCTTACTGATCAAACCTCTGCCCATGACCCCTTGATTGGTTACATACCACATACGCTTACTAATGAACAGGCCAATATATTGAGACAGCAAAACCCTCAACAATATATTGAAAGAAGTTATGACAGTATGAAACTACACGTTGAGCTAATGTTGCAATTGCAAAAAATGGGGGCCATTACTTTTGATTATGGAAATAATTTACGGGCAAGGGCCCAGGAGGCGGGGCTAAAAAATGCCTTTAATTTCCCAGGCTTCGTACCAGCTTATATCAGGCCATTATTTTGCGAAGGCAAAGGGCCGTTTCGCTGGGCCGCACTCAGTGGCGACCCGGAAGATATTCGTGTAACTGATGATGTTATGATGGAATTATTTCCAGAAAATGAAAGTATGCAGCGATGGATAAAGATGGCACAGGAACGTATCGCCTTCCAGGGTTTACCGGCACGTATTTGCTGGATAGGACAGGGGGATAGGGAAAAAGCGGGTCTTGCCTTTAATGATTTGGTTCGTACCGGCAAGGTCAAGGCTCCCATTGTAATTGGCAGGGATCATTTAGATACAGGTTCTGTTGCAAGCCCAAACCGGGAAACAGAAGCGATGCTGGATGGCAGCGATGCTATTGCCGATTGGCCAATATTAAATGCACTGGTAAATACTGCAGGAGGTGCCAGCTGGGTGAGCCTTCATCATGGTGGCGGTGTTGGTATGGGCTACAGTATACATGCCGGAATGGTGATAGTGGCCGACGGAACACCAGAAGCAGCGGCAAGGTTAAGCCGGGTTTTACGCAATGATCCGGGCATAGGGGTTATACGCCATGCAGATGCCGGTTATGATATTGCAAAAGATACCAGCCGAAAATTTGGGTTGGATATTAAAGAAAGACTGGAATAATTCTTCATCAAAAAACGCTCAGGTTCTGCTATAATAAAATACTGCATTTCATCTCTATGCTTTTTCAAAATACCCAGGCTAAAACAATAAATAATTATTGTATTGCCAACGCATGCGATTAGTTACAAAAAATAAATGAAAAACTATAGAGTATAAATATTTTTAAACTATTGGTTATTACTGTTTTTTTATATATTTTACCATCGTTTTATTTACCTATCCTATATAAAAGCAAAATAAATCTTTCTTGCCAGGAGATACTACTTCTTTTAGCCACACTTAATTGACTATCCTGTCAATAAAATAAATTATTTTTATTGATAAGCATTTGCAGGTAACCCAATTTTAAATCTTTTTCAAATGAAAAATTATGCAATTTTTGCAATTTGCTTTTTGTTATTTCCAATAATTTGTTTTGCTCAACCAAGTGCAAATACAGATTATTTTAAATCGGCCGCCACAGGCGACTGGGCATCATTGGCAACCTGGCAATCTTCTCATGATGATATCACTTACTTCCCGGCAACCCTTATACCTGCTTCAACAGCAACAAATATTCTTATTCAAAATCTGCACACCGTTACAATAAGTACAGCAGGGATATCTTTAAAAAATACAACTATTCAAACTGGTGGAACGCTGCAATTAACTTTAACGACTGCTTATACAATTGGCGGTACAGGCGATAATTTGGTGGTAGAAAATGGAGGTATTTTATTATTGAATTTTAGTACCTTATCAATTCCCTTAGGTTCAGGCACTGCATTAATTAAAACAGGCGGAAAAGTTATTGCTAATGCAGCCGGTAGTGCAGTGGCAGCTGATGCCATCGGTGATAATTACTTAAATATAAATTCTAAATTTACTTACCAGGATAAATCTGTATTTGAATGGAATGTTGCCAATTATATTTTTAATAAAATTAGTACCCAGGATTATTTTAAAACTCCTTTCATCACTGACATCCCCATTTTAAGAATAAGTACAGCACCTGTTGCGACTTTTGGAACATCTTCTAACAATATTCTTAATTGTATCCTGGACGTAAATGCGCCTTTCAATATTGGAGGAACGGGAAGTAAAACTTTTCGTGGCGGTTTAACAGGAACAAGCGTTATAAACCAAACTGCCGGAAATATAGTATTGCCAAATTCAACATCTGTTTTAGATGGAAGTTTAACCATTAATACAATCAGCAGCGGTTTAGATTTTACTAACGGGGCTATAGTACCTGTTGGGGCAAATGTAAAAATTACAGTTCCAATAGAAAATCAAAATATCAGTAAGCAGGCAGGTAACCTGCAGGTAAATGGTACGCTTGATATTACCCATTGCAGAATAAAAAACACAGGTGCTGCAGCAAGTGTTACAATAGCCAACGGCGGAATTTTAAAAACAAGTAATAGTGGCGGCTTTAGTGGAGGAGGTTCTGCAATAGTTTCGGAACCAATAATATTGGAAACTAACAGTACCGTTGAATTTAATAGGATCGGCGATCAAAATTTTAATGCACGGGCTGACTTTAAAAACCTGGTTTTTTCTGAAAGCGGAATTAAAAAACCTGCCAATGCATTTAACCCGATTGGTACGGTAAAAATTACAGGTGACGCTATATTAAATTGTATTCATAACATAGGTGATGGAACCACAAATGCCAACTTAACAATGGATGGAGGAAGGTTGATAGTAGCAACTGGGGGTGTGCAGCCCATGATGGGAGGAGTGTATAATTTAACGGGCGGTGTTGTTGAATTTGCTGGCAGCAGTTCTAAAAGTATCCGGTCAAAAACATATCAGAATATAGAAATAACAGGATCGGATGTAAATAATTCAAGCAGCAATATTGTACTGAATCATCTCGGCACATTTACTATAAAAAACGGGGGAGTTTTTACTATCAATGATAATGGTATCAGTGGCCCAGCCGGCACACAAACTGTAATGGTGGAAAGTGGGGGAACTTTTAATACCGGCAATAATGAAGGTTTTCATGGTTTTACGGCCACATTCACCAACAATTCTTCTATACATTCAAATATTGAAAATATTATTCTTAACACCGGCAGCACCATCAATTATTCAAGAGATAATAACCAGCCAGTTACAAATACCAATGGTCTTAGTTATCAGCATCTTGTTATTTCCGGTATTGCCGGTATCAAAACAGCTCCATCCGGTGTATTGGTTATTTCCGGCAATCTTACCAAATCAGGTACAAGCAATTTTGCACACAATAATGGCACAGTTGTTTTTGCTAATGCCCTTAATGGGCAGAATTATATTTGTACAAGTACGGTACCAGTTAATTTTTATAATCTCAATATTAATAATACCAGCACTGGCATAAACATAGTAAATAATATGGGCATAGTTAATACACTAACGCTATTGGATAACAGCAAATTAAATTGCACAGTTGGCGATATCACGCTGTTATCAACAGCTACCAATACAGCAAGAGTAGCTGAAATTCCTGTCACTGCAAGTATAAATTATGGTGTTGGCAGATTTTATGTAGAAAGGTTTTTCCCAAATAATAATCCGGTTTCGCATCGGGCATGGCGCTTAGTTACAGCTCCCTTAAATGAAACAGGTGATATTTACGATACCTGGCAGTTGGGTGGAGCAGTGTATGGGCCAACCAATTTTCACCGAGGTACTTTAATTACCGGGCCTCAAATAGCAGGTAATGGGTTAGATATTACACCCACCAATAATTATTCTTTAAAAAAATATGACGGCACAAATTTTATTAATGTTGATAATACGCATGTGCCATTATCTCCTGCAATAGGAACTGGGTATCTTTTATTTGTAAGAGGGGATAGAAATCCGATATTAACCAATGTTGCCAATAGTGATTATACTATTTTAAGTTGCAGTGGCAAGATTCAAACAGGGCCTGTAAATATTAGTTTACCTTATACTTATGGGCTTGCCGGCAACCCCTATCCCTCACCAATAGATTTTAATTTGATTGATAAATCTGATAACATTTATACGCATCGTTTTTATGTATTTGATCCAAACATTAACCAGGTAGGCGCCTATGTTACAATGGAAGATTTAGCTACACCAGGTATTTTTATACCTACTGCACCCTATGGCAGCTCTCCACAGAATAATTATATTCAAAGCAGCCAGGCATTTTTTGTTCAAAGAATATTACCCGCTTCTGCTTCCATTACTTTTCAGGAAAGCAATAAAGCTCCCTTTAATAATCCGTTTATTTTTCGTCCTGCTGAAGGGCTTGATGGCGAGAGGGAATTTATACGGACTAATCTCCACCTGCTGCATAACGATAGTGCCACCAGCATTGCAGATGGTAACACAGTGGAATTTGGCGACACATATAGCAATGATATTGATATAAACGATGCGCTTAAATTTGGTAATGTAAATGAAACATTTTCTTTAACAAGGAGCAATCAAAAACTGGCTGTTGAAAGGAGGCCCTTTATTACAGAAAGTGACACCATCTTTTATTTTTTAACTCATGCAACTCAACGGAATTACCAATTTCAATTTGCCACCAATATTACTGCAAATGGGTTGGAAGGATATTTAGAAGACAGTTATACCAAATTATCCACGCTGATAAATTTGACGGGTAATACGAATATTAACTTTTCTGTGAATGGAGATGCCGAAAGTGCATTGGCCAACCGCTTTAGATTGATCTTTAAAAATCGTGGACAACCATTACCTGTAACTTTTAGCACAATTAAAGTCATCAGGCAAAACAATGCCATTGCAATAGAATGGGAAGTAGAAAATGAGTTGAACATTAATAAATATGAAATAGAAAAATCTGTTGACGGGGAATATTTCACCGGGGTAAATTCTACCCTTGCAACAGGAACCACCCGTTCTGCTAAATATCAATGGTTGGATGTGAATCCATTTTTGGGTTATAATTTTTACCGTATTAAAAGTATTGGCTTATCCGGTGATGAAACTTTTAGCCGCGTTGTAAAAATCGCATTTATCAACGGGGCAGAAGCTATTAATATTTATCCAAACCCGGTAACAGATGGTAACATCAATCTTCAATTAATCAATCAACCGGCGGGTAAGTACCAAACAAGGATATTTAATAATATGGGGCAGGTATTGCATACACAAACTATCAATCACGGCGGAGGCAACCTTATAGCCACAATAAAGGCTATGATAGAAACACCTTCTAATGAATTTTACTTATTAGAGGTGATTTTTCCTGATAAAACCAAAAAAGGTATAAAGGTATTGGTACAAACAAAATAGGAAGCAATTTATTTCTACGACTGTGATACACAAGTTTTCAGAATTCATCTACCTTTTTTCATCAAATTATTAAAATGTATTAATCCTTCTTTACGTAATTTAGGTATAAAAAATTCGTTATTGTTTTGAACGATAAATTATAAAATAATAACAATCGTAATATTGAAAAAATATTGTAACAAACAAACCTTATTTTTATAGCTCAAATTGAATATTAAACACGTATAAAATTTATATATAGATGACTAAATATAGCAAATGTCTATTGATATGGAGTACACTTTTTATTTTTTTAATTGTTTTACCTGGAAGTCTCAGGGCTCAGCCTACTGATGGTGGTGCAGGTGATCCTGATGCTCCTATTGATGGTGGTATAGGTTTATTACTCGCAGCCGGTATCGGCTATGGTATTAAAAAAGCCAGGGATAATCAAAAAAAACGAACAACTCATTTACTATAACTTGCAGTGATGATTTGTTATTTGAAACTACTTCTTTTTTAAAATGATTACTCAAAGCCTGTTTCTTGGCTCTGTCAGTTTTTTATACGAAATTTGGGTTTATACCAATTAAAAGGGATAAATAGTTTGATGTACAAAATAATTTCTATTTTACTTATTATTACCCTTTTTTAAAGAAATTATTATGGTGAAACCTAATTCTTATCTGCCTTTAAGGAGATACTTTTTTTTTGTTATACAATTATTGGGTATTATTTTTTTATCTGCAGCTTTGTTTACTTCCTGCGCTATTTCAAAGCCTACCTATCCATTTAAAGATATCACCAGGGATACTGTTATAAAGAGTAATACAAATATTGAGACGGAATTAAAAATTCAAAAAAATGACCTGTTAAGCCTGGCCATCTCCAGCTTAAATCCGGTTGAAGACCAGTTTTTTAATTCGGCAATGGGAAAAGAGCTTACTACAACCAGTGGTGGGGTAGAAGGTGGTTATTTAGTTAGTGTAGACGGAAACATTTATTTGCACAAATTGGGTAAAGTATATGTTGAAGGTATAACGAGGGCTGAATTAAAAATAAAACTTGAAAAGGATTTACTCCCTTATTTAAAAGACCCGATTGTAACAGTTAGTTTTGCCAATCATTTTGTTACTGTAATGGGCGATGTCGGCAAATCACAGGTGTTAAATATGCCAAACGAAAAAATTTCACTGATAGATGTTATTGCGTTAAGCAGTAATGTAACTGAAAAAGGTACTTATAAAAACATGCTGGTTATCAGGGAAATGCCTGGCTCCAGGGAGTTTAAACATATTAACCTCGAAGATCAGTCCATTTTTTCATCGCCCTTTTATTATTTGCAGCCCAAAGATATCCTTGTTATAAACCCCTATGTTGAAAAAATATATACCGAACAAAGCGAAAAAAGGAATCAGCAGGTACTTTCCAATGTATTATCTGTCGCATCTATCATAGTTATTATTTTAAGTTTGATTAGGCTTAGATAAATTTTTTTGGATTCTTAATTTATGAACGAACAACCTTTATATCAGGAAAAGCCAG
>JAYVZR010000425.1:0-3445 GCA_043783135.1 Ferruginibacter sp.
AAAGGTTTGGGTAATGGCACATCTATCATTATAATGATGGGTATCTTGGCCAGGCTTCCACAGGCATTTTTACAAGAGTGGACATCAAGGGCAACAAGAGGTGGCGGTGGTTTACTAATCTTCTTAATTGAAATAGCATTTTTAGTGGCTATCATTATGGGATTGATATTGTTGATACAGGGAACAAGAAAAGTGCCTGTAAATTATGCCAAACAAATTGTAGGTAACAGGCAGTTTGGTGGGGCAAGAAATTTCCTTCCGTTAAAAGTAAATGCGTCGGGTGTTATGCCAATAATTTTTGCACAGGCTATTCTGTTTTTGCCAACAATATTCTCAGGATTTACCGGTGGTGGATGGGCCAAATATTTTACGGATCATACCAATTGGGTTTATATGATTGTGTATACTATTTGTGTAATTGCATTTACTTTCCTTTACACTGCTTTGATCTTTAACCCAAAACAAATGGCTGAAGATCTTAAACGCAATAATGGTTTTATACCAGGTGTAAAACCAGGCCAGCCAACTGCAGATTATATCGGTACTATCATGGATAGAATTACTTTACCAGGCGCTATAATATTAGCCTTTGTAGGTATTTTACCAGGTCTTTTTCAATTGGTATTTAAAACTCAGCAGGCTTTTGCTACCTTCTATGGAGGTACTTCTTTATTGATTATGGTGGCTGTAATTTTAGATACTTTGCAACAGGTAGAAACCCAGTTACTGATGCGCCAGTATGATGGCTTGATGAGTTCAGGACGGATACAGGGAAGACAAACATCATCTGCAGTATCATCATCAGGTATTTAAGATAATCATTCCCAGTTGTAAAGGGATAAACATAATTGTATTTTTAAACCCTGACAAACAAGTCGGGGTTTAATATTTACCCAATATTTTATAAATGATTCATTATAAAACAAAATCGGAAATTGAATTGATGCGGGTAAGTAGTTTACTGGTAAGTAAAACGCTTGCTCATATTACTGCAATTATACGGCCCGGAATTTCTACTTGGGATATTGATCAGGTAGCAGAACAATTTATAAGGGATAATGGAGCAACACCTTCTTTTAAAGGTTATGGAAGCCCGGCATTTCCGTTTGCCTGCTGTATGTCTGTTAACGATGCTGTAGTACATGGTTTTCCAACAAAAGTTGCATTAAAAGAAGGAGATATTGTTTCTGTAGATGTGGGAACTTTTAAAAATGGTTTTCATGGAGATAGCGCATATACGTTTGCGATAGGAGAGATTGCACCAGAAATAAAACAACTCTTAAGGGTAACAAAAAATTCTTTGTATAAAGGAATTGAAAAAGCAACACACGGTAACAGGGTAGGCGATATTTCTTATGCTGTACAAAATTATACGGAGCGTGAACATGGCTACGGAGTGGTAAGAGAACTGGTTGGGCATGGATTGGGGAGGCACTTGCACGAAGAACCACAAGTACCTAATTATGGTAAAAGAGGTACCGGAGCCAAGCTGAAAGAAGGTATGGTTATAGCAATTGAACCAATGATCAACATGGGTACAAAAAATGTATACCACGATAAAGACGGATGGACAATAAGAACCGAAGATGGCAAGCCGTCAGCACATTACGAACACAACGTGTGCATACAAAAAGGTGCAAAAGCTGATATTTTATCTTCATTTACTGAAATAGAAGCTGCTGAAAAAGCAAATGCCAATTTGTGTTCTGATTATTAATATCAGTGGCCCCTATTACTTTCTGCAGATAGGGTAAAATTTTCTTTCATGAATAAAAAGCGATTAATAGTTATTGGTGGAGGAGCCGCTGGCTTTTTTTGTGCTGTTAATGCAGCAAGGATAAATCCATTACTGGAAGTAGTTATTGTAGAGAAAACCGGTAAACTTTTAAGTAAGGTAAAAGTAAGTGGTGGCGGCCGTTGTAATGTTACACACGCCTGTTATAGTATGGCGGATATGATTAAAAACTATCCCCGTGGTGGTAGCTTTTTGAAGAAGGCATTTCATCATTTTTTTACTACTGATACTATTGCCTGGTTTAAGGAAAGAGGTGTAGAACTAAAAACTGAAACTGATGGAAGAATGTTTCCGGTAACCAACAATTCGCAAACCATTATTGATTGCTTAATGCAAGAGGCAAATAAATACGGAGTTGATATATTGATGAATAAAGAAGTAAAATCAATCAATAAATCAGGTGATCACTGGCAGTTGCAGTTTGCGAATGAAAGTATTTTGGAGGCTGATTTTATTTGTATTGCCAGTGGCGGATATCCTAAATCGACACAGTTTGAGTGGTTAAAAAAAACCGGGCATACTATTGAAGAACCCGTTCCTTCATTATTTACTTTTAATATGCCGGGTAATACAATTACCACATTGATGGGGGTTACTGTAGAAAATGTGGGGGTTAAAATAGTTGGTACAAAACTTTCTCAACAAGGGCCATTGCTGATTACACACTGGGGCCTTAGCGGCCCGGCTATTTTAAAATTGTCTGCATGGGGCGCAAGACAGTTCGCTATTGATAATTATAAATTTACCGCCCTGGTAAATTGGGTGCCATTGTTTAGTGAACAGACACTAAAAGAAAAATTTCAACTGGTTCGTTTTGATATTGCTGCACAAAAAATAAGCAACAGAAACCCTTTTGCATTGCCACTGCGATTGTGGCAATATTTATTGCAACAGTCTGGTATCAATGAGGGCATGCGCTGGGCAGATCTTCCTGCCAGGGAACAAAATAAACTGATCAAAAATTTATGTGCACAGGAATTTTTAATAAATGGAAAAACGACTTTTAAAGAAGAGTTTGTAACAGCAGGTGGTGTTGTATTAGATGAAATAGATTATAACAGTATGGAAAGTAAAATTGTATCTAACCTGTTTTTTTGTGGTGAAGTAACCGATGCGGATGGCGTAACAGGCGGCTTTAATTTTCAAAATGCATGGACAACCGGGTGGATTGCAGCAGCAGCAATAGCAAATAAATCGGTTTAGTAATTGTAAAAACCCGTCACTTATAACTCGTCACTTATAATTTTTTTATCTATCCAGTTTTTTTCTTTGGCATCTCCAGAAGCAATGATAAGTGCGGTAAAAAATAACATAACAATTTGTATTATCCATGCATATTGGGAATTGTCTTCATAAGTAAGCAGGAAATTTTTTTGAACGCCAAATAATTTTAGCGAAGAGAGTATCATTGTACAAACACAAAACAAACTGCCAATAATAAGAAATGCCCTTGCAATAACGGTTGCTGTTTTACTTTTAGATAAAGTAATTTTTTTATGAAGATAATAGTAGCCCGAAAAGAAAATAGTGTATGGAATTACAATAATGATGAAATTAAAAAAACTATCGAACCCCGGAATATTAAATAGTGTAATGGAACATAATTTGAGCAGGTAAAAAATAACAATAAGTAAACCTAAAAAAGCAACA
>JAYVZR010000426.1:0-9195 GCA_043783135.1 Ferruginibacter sp.
ACCGGACTGATAGAAGTTACTGCAGGCGGAACAGGAATAAAAACAGGGGGAGTACTTTTTTTGCAACCCGCTAAAAATAATAAACAGGTAATTACAGCAAAAAATAAACAGGTATATTTTTTCATTTTGTAAAATATTTTATCGTCTTCAAACATACCAACATAGTAACCAGAAAAAAACAACAAAATGGTAAATGACCAAAAAAACTGGTGAGCAACATTGCAATGCTTAATGAATTATATTTGAAAGAGTGTATATCAATTGAAATTTAATTGAAAGATGACAAAAAAAATAACCTGCATGGTAGTAGATGATGATGATGTAGACAGGTTTACGTTGTTGCATTTTTGGAAAACTACCGGTTTATGGAAATAACAGGCACTTATAATTCAGCAGCCAGTGCGTTAGCTGCAGCACAAAATGATCCACCCGACGTTATCTTTTTAGATATTGATATGCACGGAATGAACGGCCTTCAATTGCGTGAACAACTGCCGCATATACCTGCCTGCATTTTTATTACTTCCTATCCCGAATACGACAAGTCTTTTCCATTCACAATTTTCATACTGATTGCAGGGTTTTTTACGGCCTTCAACATTTTAGTATTTAAGTAATTAATTAAATAGCTGCCCCAATTGAGCCACTAACCTGTTTTGATGGCAAGGGCCAGCAAATAATTCCTGGGGCACCTTTTCTTCAGTCAACCGGCCATACTCACCGGAATTTTATTTGAGGAATATTTTACATTTTTTATTTTATTAAAAAAAAGAGGGATAATTTTAACCAGTTGAATGCATATAAATTTCAAACGGTCCATCATTTGCCAGGAACTTAAAAGTGAAAAGAAAATATTCATCCCTTTCTTGCTTTAATCTCTTAGCAATAAAAAATAAACAACTCATTTATTAACACTTAATCAATAATCATTAATGAAAAAGAACATGTTATTTACGGCGATACTGGCTGTAAGTTTTTTTACGGTAAAGGCACAAACCGCAGATAGTTTACAAAGAAAGCATATACAGGATAGCCTCAATGATATTAGTGCTCATGCAACAGAGTACTATTCACCCGAGCCACCCATTGTAACGCCGGGTGCAGGCTATGGCATGCCGCCGTCGGATGCCATTATTTTATTTGACGGTAAAAACCTGGATGAATGGGCAGATGATAGAGATACTACCCAACCTGCTAAGTGGATAGTGGCTGATGGTAATTTTACCGTAAATAAAAAAACAGGAGATATCCGTACTAAAAGACGTTTTACTGATTACCAGTTGCATATTGAATACAGAATCCCTGCTGATATAACGGGCAGTGGGCAGGCACGTGGCAACAGCGGTATTTTTTTAGCAGCGCTTCCGTGGGGGGCTGGTGGATACGAGTTGCAGGTACTGGATAATTACAATAATAAAACCTATGTAAACGGGCAGGTGGGCAGTTTTTATAAACAGGCAGTTCCATTGGCAAACGCATGCCGCAAGCCAGGCGAATGGCAAACTTATGATGTTATCTGGACCGCTCCCCGTTTTAATGATCATGGCATATTAAAATCGCTGGCAAGCGGCACTGTTTTTCATAATGGTGTGCTGGTGCAAAACAACACTTATTTATTAGGCGACACACCTTACATAGGCCAGCCTCAGTATAAAAAACACGGAGCAGCCCCTATTAAATTACAGGCGCATGGCGATAAAAGCGAACCTATCAGTTATCGAAATATCTGGGTAAGAGAATTGTAAATGATTAATTGTTTAGGGGGGTAGAAGGTTTAGGAGTTTGGGCATTAGTCATCAAAAGATTGTTGCCATTCTTGGTAGAATACCACCGGAGGAAATGATGAATATTGCCAATGCGCTGTACGATGGAGGTAACTGCATACCCGAAATAACGCACGCTACACTCCGAAAATGAATTATCATTAATTGATCAGCTCAATTATGCTTTTAACAACAGGATGTTGATAGGTGCAGAAACTGTGCTTAATACGACTGATGCAACGAATGCCATCAATGCAGGAACAAGTTTTTAATATCGCCATGATTTACAAAAAGTAAAACTTTGGCCCTGATCAAAAATACCAGAAGCCTCCGGAACAGGCTGATTAATTTTGTGCCTGAACCGATGCGGAGAATTATAGGCATTTATTATTGCTTTATTATACAAATACATACCTTCAATTTTCAACCCGTAAAAAATGAAGTACACCATTTGCATTTTTATTATTTTTTGTTTAAGCTGCACAAAGCCTCCGTATGCATCCACCAATAAAATGTACAGGCAACAGTCGAAACAATTGGCTGAAACGATAAAAACCTATCCCCTTGAAGATTCCCTTGGTACTGCCACATTTGTAGGCACCATTAATTTTGGTTTACGAAAACCCAATTTTGTTATTATACACCATACCGCACAAAACAGTTGTGAGCAAACACTTAAAACATTTACTACCAAAACTTCGCAGGTAAGTGCCCATTATGTTATTTGCAAAGATGGCACCATACACCACATGCTGAATGATTACATGCGTGCCTGGCATGCAGGCGCCGGCAAATGGGGCAACGATGCAGATATTAACAGCAGCAGCATTGGCATTGAGCTCGACAATAACGGCTATGAAGCTTTTACGCCAGAGCAGATAAACAGTTTATTAAAAGTATTGGCCGCATTAAAAAAGCAATACAATATTCCGCAACCCAATTTTATTGGCCATGCCGATATTGCGCCCACCCGCAAGACCGACCCCAATGTTCAGTTTCCATGGAAACAACTGGCAGAAAATGGTTTTGGTTATTGGTACGACGATACTACCAATGTTGTACTGCCTGCCAGCTTTAACGATGTACAGGCCCTGCGTATTATTGGTTACGATGTAAAAGACAGCACAGCGGCCATCATTGCTTTTAAACGTCATTGGTTGCAGGATACACTGCCCGGTTTAGATGCCGGCAAATACAAAGTGCTGCTGCAGGTAATGAAAAAATTTGAGTAAGATATTCCGCACTTATTAGTTAGCGCTGTTTTATATAGACAAGCATTTAAAATAAAATGTAAATATTTGTTTTTATAATAAAAACATTTAATACATTTAGCTGCCTAATTAAAATACTGATGGAACAGCAAAGGATTTCTGTACAATTCGTTTTTCATTCTAATGGCTGTTTTGTAATTAGCAATAAATATTTACAATGCCCCTTCTATAAATACTCAAAGGAAAATTTTCTAACATTTCCTATTAAACATATCAAAGCAGAAAGTCGTACCAGGGATTTATATATTTTGTATTAGCTAAAAGCCAAAAGAAAAATAAATTGATTGATATGCCAGATGTGAAATTAAAATATCAACCTTATTTTAGCAAGGCCCATGGTAAATTAAAAAAGCCCCACGGAGTACGCAGGGCTTAAGAAAAATCTTCGGCTTATAGCCTTATTGTGATAAGCTTTCAGTATCAAATATAGGAATGAACTTTAAATAAATAACAAAATGGAAAAAATTATTGGAATTGACTTGGGAACAAATTCTATTGGGTGGGCAATTAGAGAAGTTGACATCGCTTTAGATAATCAAATTGTTGACAAAGGCGTATTAACTTTTGATAAAGGAGTTGGTGAAGGCAAATCAGGTGAATTTCCTCTTGTGCAAAAAAGAACGGAAAGCCGCCATAAACGTAAGAATTACCAAGCTGAAAAATATAGAAAATGGCAATTATTAAAATGCCTTATAGATAATAACCTATGCCCTTTAACTATTGAAGAATTAAATGAATGGAAGCATTATAAAAAAGGTGCAGGCAGAAAATACCCTCAATCAAAAAAGTTTATAGAGTGGCTTAGGTTTGATTTTAATGGTGATGGCAAGCCAGATTTTGAAGAAACAGGATTTGATAAACATGAAAGCTATTATGTGTTCAGGTCAATTGCGGTGAGTGAGAAAGAAGAGCATAGAAAGATATTTCAAACATACCCACAACTTTTGGGACGAATATTTTACCAATTAGTGCAACGCAGGGGTTTTAAAGGCAGAGATGAGGAAGAAGCACAAACTATGTTGAAAGGCAGTAAGGACGGAGCAACAAAAGGGAGAAATGATATTACTCCTTATTTAGAACAATACAAAAGCCTGGGGGCTGCATTATATCATCTACAAAAAGAAAAAAGTGTAAGAATAAGAAAGCGTTATAACCTTCGCAGTGATTATGAGAATGAATTAAAAGAAATATGCAAGGTTCAAAATATTTCAGAAGAAATATACAAACAACTATGGAAAGCAATTGTATGGCAAAGGCCTCTTAGAAGCCAGAAAGGATTGGTAGGTATTTGCACTTATGAAAAAAACAAAAGCCGTTGCCCAATCAGTCATCCTCTTTATGAGGAATACCGTACCTGGGTATTTATCAACAACCTTAAAATTTTATTACCTGAAAGTGTTGATAAAGCAAGTTATTTACAAAATTATATCTATCCGCTTTTCTATAATGCCAGTACTGACTTTAAACTAAGCAGCATTTATAAACAATTAAGAAAAGACGGTGCCGTATCTGAGGCAAATTTTAAAGACGATACAAAAGTAATTTCCTGCAGGCTGCTTAATTCGTTTGAAAAATTACTTGGAGAAAATTGGAAGGATATGTTTGGCTGGAATACATCTCTAAAAAACGAATCAAAAAATTGCCCCTATTCTTTTGAGGATATCTGGCATGTGCTTTTCACTTTTGACAATACTGAAAAGTTAAAAGAATTTGCCGCTATAAAGTTGAACTTAAGTGATGAAAACACAGAAAAATTTTCAAAAATAAAACTACAGCAAGGATACGCTACCCTTAGCCTTTCCGCTATTAAAAAGATATTACCCTGGCTGCAAAAGGGATTTATTTATAGTGAAGCAGTCTATCTTGCCAATTTGCCAAAAGTATTTGGCGAAAAAAATATTAGTACAGATTTGATTAACAATTTTGAGGGTTTATATAATACTTTAAGAAAAGAACATGACACTGAAAAAATTATGAATGGTTGTGTAAATGATTTGATAAGGGAAGAGCTCAACAGCGAAAACAGGTACAAAATAGAAACAGAAAGGGAATTGGATTCAGAGGAAATGAAAGCAGTACAAGATAAGTTAATACAAATATTAGGCGTAAAAACCTGGAGTAATAAAACAGAAGAAGAGAGGCAATTTGCAATAAAATATGTTGCCGATTATTTTAAGGACTTTTTAAAGAAGCCGTTGCAAGGAAAAAAAGGTGAGTTATTCTTAGCCGTACCAAACCTTCATCAAAGAATAAAAAAACATTTAGCAGACATTTATCAATTTGATGATAAACAACTAAGCTATCTATGGCATCCATCAGAACAAGAAACTTATCCCAATGCAAAAGAAAAACAATTGGAGAATGGAGGCAGTATTAAACTGCTGGGTGAACCTCAACCAATAAGCAGAGGCTTTAAAAACCCGATGGCGCTGAAAACCATGTATAAGTTAAAAGGGTTAATAAACTACTTGCTTGAATCAAATAAAATTGATGATTCTACAAGAGTGGTTGTGGAAATAGCCCGTGAACTGAATGATGCCAATAAAAGAAAAGCAATAGAAAAATGGCAGCGTGAAAGAGAAAAGGAAAATGAAGATTTTAAAAAAGTGATTGATGAAATAAACGCAGCATGTGACACAAGCTATAACAGGGAAGACAAAACATTTATTAGTAAAATAAGGCTGTGGAAAGAACAAAATATGTATTGCCTTTATACAGGAAAGATGATACAGCAGTGTGATTTATTTAATGGTATTAAGTATGATTTTGAACATACCATACCTGCAAAAATGAGTTTTGATAATGAATTAAAAAACCTCACCATTGCTGACACATTTTACAACAGGGAAGTAAAAAAGAAACAAATTCCTTTTGATTGCCCTAATTATTGGGAAGAAATAACTATTGAAGGAGTTACATATAAACCCATAATTCAAAACATTGAAATGGTATTTGGTAAACGTACTGTTACCATTAAAAAAATAAGAGGCAAAGAAAAAGAGTTTGTAACCTTTGAAAGTATTGAACATCTGGAAGATCAGGTAGACTTTTGGTCTAAGCAAACGAAAATGGCTTCAACTAAAGATCGTAAAGATCATTGTATCCAAGAGAGGCATATAAATAAAATGTATTTAGACTACTGGCGTAAAAAGTTGGATACTTTTACAATAAAGGAATACAAAGCAGGCTGGCGAAATAGTCAGTTAAGGGATACACAGATTATTACTAAATATGCGCTACCCTACCTCAAAACTGTATTTAAAAAAACGGAAGTACAAAAAGGAAGCGTTACTGCCGACTTTAGAAAAATATATAAGATTATAGAAAAGGGCGAAAAGAAAGACAGAAGCATCCATGCACATCATGCTATTGATGCCGCCGTATTAACCCTGATACCGCCATCTACAACAAGAGATAAAATATTGTTTGCTTATAACGAAGAGATTGACAATAAAACAGGCTTTACATATCACGAAAGCCCAAGAAACTGGAAAAATTTTACAACGTCTCACCTGCTTTCAATCGCTGATGATGTATTGATTAATTTTCAACCACAGCACCGTACATTAACCGCAACTTATAAAAATGTAAGAAAACGGGGTAAGCAACAATTTGTAAAATACAAAGATGCAAATGGCAAATGGCACTTGAAAATTGGCGACGATAATAAAAAAATACCACTCGTAGCAAAAGGCGATACTATAAGAGGGCAGCTACATGAAGAAAGTTTTATGACGTTAATCAAGCAGCCAGAGTATGAATTAAAAAATGAAAGGTATATCCCAAAAACAGATGGTAAAGGAAACTTTATTTTTCAGCAAAAGAATGGTAGTGATGAATTGTTTGTTGTAAAAAAGCTATTGCTAACTGACTTTGATAGTTTAGATAAATTTAAAAAGATAATAGATTTAAATTTAAAGGATTATCTCACCAAACTTATTACACAGCGTATAAATTCTGGCAAATCATTTCAAGTGGCAATTGCAGAGCCTGTTTGGGCATTTGGAAAAATGGAAGATAAAAATGGAAATAAAATTAGTCCACTGCGTCATATCCGTTGCAGAGTTGCAAAAGCAGCCGGATTTTTATCTAAAGAAAAAACATTAGACATCAGAAAAAATGATTTCATTTCCAAATTTCCCCATAAAAGAGAAGTACTTGCAGGCAATGATGAAATGGTAATTTGTCTTTACTATGGAAAAGATCAGGTTCGAAGTTTCAGATTGCTTTCACGTTTTGAATTAGCTCTCCTTAAAATTAAAACAGCATCAGATTTATTCTATAATTCGAACTATAATCGAATACAAAAAGGAACAAAGAAAATTGAGTTGCCACTATATCATATCATTTTATCAGGCTTAAAAGTTATTCTTCTTGACGAGAAAATAAATACTATTGAAGGTCTTAAAGAACTTAATAAGATAGAAATTTTGAAAAGACTATTTGTAGTTAATAACTTTAATATACCTGCTGGAAATACCATTTACATTTATTTAATTAACCACATTGATTCAAGACCAAAAGATGTTTTGCAAAAGAATGAAGAAAAAAATATTGATACTGGAAAATATCAAGCAAAACTTGCTTTAACATCAGATAAATTCATGTGTGCTATCGAAGGGAGACACTTCGATATAAAACCAGATGGTCAAATAACTTGGAAATTCTAAAATACAGAACCATGTACAAACTAAATTTCTTTAAGATTTATTCCCTTGCAATCTTTCATTTGCTTACGCCTAAGAAAATAAGGCAAATGTTTCATTTTAAAACATCTGCAATTGAAAATTTAGCAGTGGGTACAACGATGACTAAAATTTGGTATTGGAAGTCTTTAATTCGAAATCGCAATGTAGAACGAAAGATACATTTTCCAGATAGAATTACTTACCTCAACTCTGCCAAATGATTAAACGCACCATCTGCATCGAAAACGCCTGCTTCCTAAAGTTTGCCAACCAGCAGATGGTAGTAAGCTATAGCCATATCAAGGGCATGGAAGATAAGCCTGATAAAAGCGTACCGATAGAAGACCTTGGCATGCTGGTGCTGGAACATCAGCAGATAAGCCTTACCCATTATTTGCTTGACAAATTGGTGGCTGCCAATGTAGCGGTAGTAACCTGCAATGATACCCACCACCCCACCGGCCTGCTGATGCCATTAGAAAGCAATACGCTCCAGAGCGAACGCTTCAGGTGGCAGATAGAAGTTACAGAACCTTTAAAGAAACAATTGTGGCAACAAACAGTAAAAGCAAAAATCAGCAACCAGGCAGCTATTTTAAAAAAATGGAATAGCAAATTTTATTTTTTGGAGAACCTCGCCAGTAAAGTAAAAAGTGGCGATGCAGATAACAGCGAAGCGGTTGCGGCGGCGCATTACTGGCAAAACCTGTTTCCCCCGGCATGGAACTTTTACAGGAAAAGGGATGGTGTGCCACCCAATAATTTATTGAATTATGGCTATGCAATTATAAGGGCAGGCATGGCAAGGGCTATAGTAGGTGCAGGTTTGCTGCCAACGCTGGGTATCTTTCACCGCAACCGCTATAATGCCTATTGCCTTGCAGATGATATGATGGAGCCATACCGGCCTTATGTGGACATGGTGGTAAGGACAATGATTGATAAAACATCCGCAGTAGAAAACCTTACGCAGGAACTGAAAGTGGAACTGCTGAAAATACCCACACTGGATGTGTTACTGGCAGGCGACAAAAGCCCGCTAATGGTAGCAATGCAGCGCACAGCAGTTTCACTGGCCAGGTGCTATGCCGGGGAACAGCGCAAACTGCTGCTGCCTGAAATGCCCGGGTAAGCTGTCATCCCGATGAACAAGCTGTCATCCCGACGAGCAGGTTGTCATCCCGACGAAGGAGGGATCTGCCCGGTACTGCAGCCTGCTTTGGAGGGTAAGGCCAACAAAAGAATAGTAATTAAGCAGATCCCTCCTTCGTCGGGACGACAGCTGCGATTGGACGATAGCACTATCATCAACAATACTACATACAGCATACAAATGAAAATACCCGGCCATCATAGTTATTATATTTACATAGTTACCAATAAAAACAAAACGGTACTATACACGGGTGTTACCAACGACCTGCGGAGGCGGTTATGGGAACATGAACAAAATTCGATACCTTTTCGCTCACC
>JAYVZR010000427.1:0-3424 GCA_043783135.1 Ferruginibacter sp.
GATGCATAATATGTTCAAGACACATTACCGATCCGCAATTATAATTTTCATCCATTATACAGGCGTCAAGTGTTACTTTACCATCCCTGTCTGGTAAACCGCCATATCCAACACTTTGGTTAGTTTCATCTGCTTCCGGCACCATCACACCTGCTTCTACTGCATCAAGCGATCTTCCTCCTTTATTTAAAATTTCCCATGCTGCGGCATTGGCTGCTTTACCAAAATCCCAGGTAGATATCACTATTGGATCATTTAAAACAGGGCTGCTTGTATGCAGGGAACGGGCAAATAATTTTTCGCCTGTTAAAACAGCTGCTGAACTAACTACAGCACTTTGTAAAAACTTTCTTCTTGATGACATATAATGATTTAAAAAATTGAATAAGTAAATTAATTTAATAGCAATGGTACTGATTATTTTGTTAATGATAAATTTGGAAAGGCTATTTGTAGTATGTTTGACAGCAATTTTTACAAGAAGCAAAGGCTGATCAGTAAAAAACAAAACGAATATAACCTCCTGATGTAAAGTTTAGTTGAAATACCGCTTGTAAAACAGGGCATATTTTCTTTGTTAATTACTGTAGCTTCATAAATACGATACTTTATATTCAGAGAAGAAAACACCATCAAATAAGAAGATAATAAACCAGGTAAACAAAAAATATATTAATTACTTATTAAACAAACACTAATGAAGTATTCTTTTGCCATTTTGAAAAGCATGATTTTTTTTACGATTGTTCTGTTAACTTTTTCATGTTCCAAACATGAAGGAAAGCCAAGAATTTTAGTTTTTAGCAAGACAGCCGGTTATCATCATGAGTCAATTACCCAGGGCAATACAGCTATTGAAAAATTAGGCAGCGAGAATAATTTTGATGTGGATACCACAACAGATGCAGCAATGTTTGAAGATGATAGTTTAAAAAAATATGCTGCGGTTGTTTTTTTGAGTCCTACAGGAGATGTACTGAATAGCTATCACGAGGCTTCATTTGAAAGGTATATACAGTCAGGAGGAGGTTATATGGGTATTCATGCAGCAACTGATTGCGAGTACGACTGGGGCTGGTATGGCCGTTTAGTGGGTGCTTATTTTTTAGATCATCCCGGTATTAACGATACTTTTCCCAATGTGCAGGAAGGAATATTAAATGTAATTGATAAAGATAATGCCGCTACAAAACATCTGCCGGCACAATGGAAAAGAACAGATGAATATTATAGTTTCAAAAAAATGAATAAGGATGTACATGTATTAATTACCATTGATGAAAAATCTTACCATGGTGGAAAGAATGGCGATAATCACCCAATGGCATGGTATCATGATTATGATGGCGGCAGGGCTTTTTATGTAGAGATGGGGCACACCAAAGAATCTTTTTCAGAAGATAATTATCTTAAACTTATTTTGGGTGGTATTAAATATGCCATTGGTGATAATAAAGAATTGGATTACTCAAAAGTAAAGACACAACTTCCGCCCGAAGATAGCCGCTTTACAAAAACCCAGCTTTCACAGGGCGAGTTTTTTGAGCCAACAGAAATGACTATTCTGCCAAATCTTGATATAATGATTATTCAGCGCCGGGGAGAAATAATGCTATATAAAAATGATACAAAAAAAGTAAAGCAGGTTGGGTTTTTGAATGTCTATTATAAAACATCTGCACCCGGGGTAAATGCAGAAGAAGGAATGCTTGGCCTGTCAAAAGACCCGGATTTTGCAAAAAATAATTGGGTGTACATTTATTATAGCCCGACAGACAGTTCTGTGAATCGTTTATCACGGTTTACTTTTAAAAATGATACACTTGATAGGGCCACAGAAAAAGTGATACTTGAAGTAAAATCTCAGCGTGAGATTTGCTGCCATACCGGTGGCTCTATTGCATTTGGCCCAGATAAATTATTATATTTTTCCGCAGGTGATAATTCAACTCCTTTCGATGAGCCAGGAGCTAAATATGTAAATAATGGTTATGCACCGTTAAACGATTTGCCCAATCATCAGCAATATGATGCAAGAAGATCTGCCGGCAATACAAATGATTTGCGTGGTAAGATTATGCGTATAAGGGTTAAGGATGATGGAACGTATGAAATACCCGAAGGAAATCTTTTTCCGAAAGGCACTGATAAAACAAGGCCCGAAATTTATGTAATGGGAAACCGCAATCCTTACCGTATTTCTGTAGATCAGAAAAACAGTTATTTGTATTGGGGTGAGGTTGGACCTGATGCACCAAATGATAGTTTTGCTGTACGTGGGCCACGTGGATATGATGAATTAAACCAGGCACGTAAAGCAGGTTATTTCGGCTGGCCATTATTTGTAGGTAATAATTATCCTTATCATCAGTATGATTATGCTACCGGTGTTAGCGGACCGGCTTTTGATCCTGCAAAACCAATTAATGATTCAAAAAATAATACTGGCTTAAGGGAATTGCCGCCAGCTGTGCCAGCATTTATATGGTACCCTTATGGAGCATCTGCAGATTTTCCGCAGGTAGGTACAGGCGGAAGAAATGCAATGGCCGGGCCTGTGTATTACACAGATATGTTTCCGAAAGAAACACGTTTGCCCGATTATTACAATGGTAAATTATTAATTTATGACTGGATACGTGGCTGGATAAAAGCAGTGACCATGTTACCAAATGGCGACTTTGATAAAATGGAACCATTCTTTCCTTCTATAAAAGTAAATTCTTTAATTGACATGGAAGTTGGCCCTGATGGAAAACTGTATTTATTGGAATATGGCAATGGCTGGTTTACAAAAAATGTAGATGCAGGATTGGCACGTATTGATTTTAATGGCGGCAACAGGCCTCCTGTAATAACTGCTGTTAATGTTGACAAAACTTCTGGTGTGTTACCTTTTACGGTTAAAGCAACAGTAAACGCCAGAGATCTGGAAAAAGATAAGATAACTTATATATGGAACCTGGGTAATGGCACCACCAAAGAAACGCAGATACCAGATTTGGAATATACTTATACAACAGCAGGTGATTTTAAAATTTCGGTTGAAGCAAAAGATAACCAGGGAGCTTCTTCTAAAAGTGATGCTGTTAATATTTATGCCGGCAACGAAGCACCTTTAGTAACTGTTGAATTAACTGGTGGCAATAAATCTTTTTACATGCCAGGCGTTCCTTTGCAATATGCTGTAAGGGTAACAGATAAAACAGATACCGCAGCCATCGACCCCGCAAATTTGTATGTGTCGGTTGATTATGTTGAAGGATTTGATAAAGCATCTACAACCATGGGCCATCAGCAGGGACAGGCAAGCATTAGCGGTAAAAATGTAATGCTATCGCTTGACTGTAAAAGCTGTCATAAGGAAGCAGATAAATCAGTAGGCCCATCATTTTTACAGGTATCGCAGAAATATGGAAAAGAT
>JAYVZR010000428.1:0-3422 GCA_043783135.1 Ferruginibacter sp.
GTGGGTGATACTATTACTTCCACACCACTGCCATCTGCTGCTGGCTGTTGAAAACCGGCATCATCCACATCAAAACCGTTGGGTGGTAATTCAAAACCTGTTGGCGGATCAAGCTTTACCAGCTCACCTTTATTGTTGGTTAAATAATCTGTAAGCGGGTTAAAAGAAAGATCACCGGCAATAGCCATGGCAGTTACAATTTCAGGACTGCCCACAAATGCAAAGGTGTTGGGGTTGCCATCTGCACGTTTGGCGAAGTTCCGGTTAAAGGAATGCACGATAGTATTCTTCTCTGCTTTTTCTGCCCCTACCCTTGCCCACATACCTATGCACGGGCCGCAGGCGTTGGCAAAAACAGTAGCCCCTATTTTATCAAAAATATTTAAAAACCCATCTCTTTCAATAGTAAAACGTACCTGCTCGCTGCCTGGTGTAATCGTAAATTCTGAGTGCAGTTTTAAGCCTTTATCGGTAACCTGCTGGGCAAGGCTAACCGCCCTGCTGATATCTTCGTAAGATGAGTTGGTGCAGCTACCAATTAAACCCACTTCAATTTTTGTAGGCCATCCGTTTGCAGCGGCGGCTTCTTTCATTTTAGAAATAGGTGTTGCCAGATCGGGTGTAAATGGCCCGTTTAAATGAGGCTCCAGGGTATTTAAATCAATTTCAATCACCTGGTCAAAATACATTTCGGGGTTGGCATACACTTCATCATCTCCTGTTAAATGCGCAGCAATGGCATGGGCAGCCGTAGCAATTTCTGCACGGCCTGTAGCATTTAAATAACGGCTCATACTTGGGTCGTACCCAAACAAAGAAGTGGTAGCGCCAATTTCAGCACCCATATTACATATAGTTCCTTTGCCTGTACAACTCATGCTGGTAGCGCCTTCGCCAAAATATTCCACCACTGCACCCGTACCTCCTTTAACGGTTAGTATCCCTGCTACTTTTAAAATTACATCCTTAGGAGCCGTCCAGCCACTCAGCTTTCCTGTAAGTTTAACGCCAATCAGCTTCGGCATTTTTAGTTCCCAGGCAAGGCCGGCCATTACATCACAGGCATCGGCACCACCTACTCCAATGGCTATCATTCCCAGACCACCTGCATTTACGGTATGGCTGTCGGTACCAATCATCATACCACCTGGAAATGCATAATTTTCCAGCACCACCTGGTGAATAATGCCGGCTCCGGGTTTCCAAAATCCAATACCATATTTATTGCTTACTGAGGCCAAAAAATCATATACTACGCTACTCTCATGTACTGCCCTGTCGAGGTCTGTTTTACTGTTAACTTTTGCTTCTATTAAATGATCGCAATGCACTGTAGATGGAACTGCTACTTTGGTTCTGCCACTTTGCATAAATTGCAACAGTGCCATCTGGGCAGTTGCATCCTGCATGGCTACACGATCCGGTGCAAAATCTACATAGCTTTTTCCCCGTTCGTAAGTTGTGGTTGCTTCGCCCTGCCAAAGATGGGCGTACAATATTTTTTCGGTAAGGGTTAATGGTTTGTTAACCGTTTTACGGGCAGCTTCAATACGGCTGCCAAAACTGGCATACAATTTTTTGATCATTTCAATGTCAAAGGCCATGCTAAAAGGTTTTATATTGAACAATATTCCGGTTCATTAGTATAGCAGGTGTGGTTTTTGCTATAATAATTAACGGGATTGAGTACGAAATTACAAAAAATGGTTTAAGCATTAACATCAAACTTATAGCATTATTTAATTTTATTTTTTTAAATTAGCAGTATGAATCGTTTTAAACATTTTATTGAGTGGCATGTATTTGGTGTTTGCAGTGCCATCGGCGAAAAAATGGGTATTGCCACTTCAACTATTCGCAAAAATTTTATTTATATTTCATTTCTTACCATGGGGTCGCCGGTAATTATTTATTTATTCGTTGCTTTCTGGATGAACATAAAAAGGTATATCCTTAATGCAAGACGTAATCCTTTAAGATATCTTTGACGAACAAAAAGTAGTGTTCATTTTCCTAATCTTTTCTATTTTTTATGATTGTATTTAACATCAATCATACAGACTATACAATGCTGCTGCAGGATCTGGCTAAAGCATTTAACATCCCGTGTAAACAAGATGATTTCCTTGCTGTGCCTGCTACGTCTGGAGAAGGCAGTATAAAAATATTAAAATTATTTGATGAATTGCAGGTAATGCTTGCGGATGTATCCTTTAATGAAACATTGGTAACTACAAGGGAATATTCTGATAAACGATATTTTATTTTGCATTTTGATGATGTGTACATAACAAAAACTGCTGCACTTAAAGTAAATGGTGAAACACTGCAAAAAACAAATACCAGGCATACTGTAGCAAGGTTAACCAGCAATATGTTTATTAATACAGAAGAAATACCTGCTAACTTACACATCAGATCTATCAAAATTTTATTTGATGAAAAATGGTTAAAAAAATATTTAGGTTTATCTGCTGATACAGATGTTTTACAAAAATATTTATCTTTAAAAACAGAAAGTTTTGATATTGAACAATTGGATGAAGTTTACCTGCGGTTAATGGAAGAAATATGGAGCATACCTCAAAACGATCCGTTACAGAATATTTTTTTACAAAACAGGGTAACACTGCTGATAGAAAGATTTTTTACCCGTTTACATGACAAGAGCAGTTTACTGGAAGGCCGGTTTAACCTGGCAGATGATGAAGTTAAACGGCTGATACAGGTAGAGCAATTACTGGTAAACGATTTTAGTGAGCCGCCGCCTACTATTGATGAATTTTCACGCATTGTTTCTATGAGCAGCACCAAACTTAAAAAAAGTTTTAAAGGTATTTATGGCAACAGTATTTATGCCTATTATCAAAAGGTACGTATGCAAAAAGCCAAAGAACTTTTGCTGAGTGGAAAATACAATGTTAACGAAACAGCAGAAGCCATCGGATACCACAATACGTCTAATTTTATACTGGCATTTAAAAAGCAGTTTGCTGTTTCGCCGGGCGAAGTTGCGGCACTTTAACTATCCATCATTTTATAGCAAATAAATATTTAACAGACGTGTTTACCATTTCATATAAATATACTGACCATGCAACTTATTTGCAAAATCTTGCAGACAAGCTTAAAGTAAAAAATGAAAATAACACCATTTGGTTGCCACCGGCTATTGGATCAGGTTATATAAAAATGATAGTGATGGCCAACGGGCTGCAGGTATTAATAAATGAATGTACTATAAATACCGATCTCCGGGTTGTTCGTGAGCCTACCGATACCCAGTTTTATACATTGCGTTTTGATCAGGTTAGCAATATGAAAACCCTTTCAATTAAAATGGAGGATGAGTTACTGGAAGAAAATCACCAATTTTATTCAGGTGCTTTTTTAACCAATTCACTTTCTGATTTTGAATATAC
>JAYVZR010000429.1:0-9173 GCA_043783135.1 Ferruginibacter sp.
ACCCTGACGGCGGTTGTTGCAAAGACTTTAAAAAACTTACACAACCGCTGACAGCCTGATAGCCGCAGACAGGGGTTACCTATAAATATTTTAATTTACTCAAACAGCTTCTAAATAAGAAAAAATATTTTTTATGCCCCTTGCTGATTGGTTATGGCTTTGTTTTAATTTGCAGCATGACAAATGAAAAAGCCGTAGCCGAAAAGCTATTACAAATTAATGCAATTAAATTGAGTCCGCAACAACCCTTTACCTGGGCAAGCGGATGGAAGAGCCCTATTTACTGCGATAACCGAAAAGTTTTATCCTTTCCTTTTATCAGGGATTTTATTAAAAGTGAAATGTGCAATGTAGTTTTTGAGCAATTTTCGCAGGCGGATATTTTAGCAGGAGTGGCCACAGCAGGTATTCCCTGGGGGGCAATGGTAGCCGATCAGTTAAAATTACCTTTTATCTATGTTCGTCCTAAACCCAAGGAGCATGGGCTGGGTAACCAGATTGAAGGTTTTTATGAAAAGGGCAAAAAAGTAGTATTGATAGAAGACCTTATTTCAACGGGTAAAAGCAGCCTGGAAGTGGTAGAGGTACTTCGTAAAGCAGAAGTAGAAGTAGTGGGCATGGTAAGCATTTTTACTTATGGTTTTGATGTGGCAACCAAGGCTTTTGCCAGTGCAGGCGTGGAATATACATCATTAACCAATTATGCAACGCTGATTGAACTGGCTGTTGAAAAGGGGATTGTGACCGCCGGTCAACAAAACACTTTGTTAAACTGGCGGCAGGATCCGGCTAATTGGAAAGTAAATCAATAACTTTATAAAAATTATTGGCTATGAAATCAATTAAACTCACTTTATTTTCACTGTTAGCATTTGTATCACTAAGTTTTGCGCAACAGAAAGCATCACAAAAAGTAGTTATAAAAACACCCACAGTTCAATGCGAAGAATGTAAAGATAAAATAGAGAGTTATTTAAAAAGAGAGCCCGGTGTATCGTATGTAAATGTTGATTATAAAAAGAAAACAACTACTATTACTTTTTTAACAGACAGAAATAATATTGAGCAATTAAAAACCGCCATTGCAAATGCGGGCTATGATGCCGATGATGTATCAGCAGACGAAGAAGCCTATAAAAAATTACCCAAATGCTGTAAAAAATCTGAAGGGACAATCAATACTAAAAGTTCAGAACCAAAATAAAAAATAATAAAGATATTTTCATAACCACCTTTTGGTGGTTTTTTTTATGCCTAAAAAAAAGAAAACTGTTGCTTTCCTTCGTAATTAACAGGAAAGGTTTTAAAAACATTTAGTTTACCCACCCTAACTGTTCCTGTTAATTTTACCAAAACCTCATTACTCAAAAAACTGGTTAACCCATTTTTTAGCAAATTCTTCATATCAACATCTATCTTTATTGGTATCGAAAATTCTTCTCTTTTTGGGATATTAACCTGGTATTCCTGCGAAGTCTTTCCCAGGTAATTATTATTAATAAATACATCAAGATCAGTGTTGGTTAACTGCATGCCAAAGTTGTTTGGGTTATAATATACAAGGTCCATTTTTAGCGTGGTGGCGGAAACACCTAACTTTTCAACAGTAAGGTTTTTAAAATCGCGGTATTCTAAATCTTTAGGCGTGCTGCAGGAGAAAAGTATATTTGCCAGCAAAAAAATAAGGAGCAGGGTAGAGGTATTTTTAAAACGCATGAAAATCTGTATGGTTAAATTTTAGAAAATATAAGCTAACACTAAAATACCGGTTTTACAATTGAAGGAGTGAAACTGGAATAGTACAAGGTAAAATTAAATACTTTAAAAGCAAGGTTAAACAATTGCCAATAATATAAAAACTCATCTCATCTATAAAGAACTTCTAAGTGTAAGCGTAAACGGTACTTCAATATGTTTTCTTTCATTATTCAAAATCATCTGTGCAGCCATTTCCCCCATTTTTTTAAAATCAGTAGAAATAGTGGTAATGCCATTTACAATAAATTGTTTCCAGGGCGTTTCGTTATACGAAATAATGCCTACATCTTTTCCAACCGCCAGCCGGGTATTTTTAATTTTTCCTAATAATACCACCAGGTCGTCTTCCATAAGGTTAATATAAACATCTCCTTGTTGTATAGCTTCGTCAGCAATATTATTTACCAATTTATAATCAAAGGCATACTCTTTACAAAAAGAATAAAACCCTTTTAATATCTCATCAGGGAAATAATTATTGGCAGGAAAAACAATCTTCAGTGTGTGGTACTTTCGTAATTGTGGCAGGGTTTCAGTTAAAGCATTAAAAATATCGGTTTCAAAATTTTCATACACAGCGGCGTATTCATTTTTAATGCCCGCAATTACTTTATCCAGCAGAATCAGCTGCCCGCCTGAAATTTCATTGATGATATCATTGGCGTTGTCGCCACCTTCCAGGAAGTGGGGGATAATTACATAGTGTGTAATTACCTTTCCTGTTTTGCAATAATTTTTTAAATAGGTTAAAATCATTGTTATAGATATAAAAATCAATCGCCGCTTTTTCACCCAGTACATTAACGAATGAATCATAAATTATTTTTTTATGTGCACTGAGTTTATTAAAAATAAGAAACACTTTAATGTTTTGCCTGAAGTCGGTTTTTGTAATAAAATAACCCGTGCCGGGCACCGAGCCGATTATACCCAATGATTTCAAATGCCGGTATGCTTTTTCTATTGTATCCCTTGAAACCTCCAGCTCATAACTCATTTCATTGATAGAAGGGTGGTTACACAGGCTAAAACCTATCCGCTTTACGGGACATACACAAATCATGCTGGTCACATTCAGTTTGTTCAGCAGCATTGGTTAAAAGAAGTAGAAGGCTTTCTTAAATTGGATTTTGAGCCTTAATGGTAAAGAAATAAAAAAAATACATTAATATCGCTAAAGTGTTGCTTTGTAAAAACAATCATTTTTTCAGTAATAAATTATATAAGGTGCAGGAACAAAAATTAAGAAGCCGCAATTGGTTTGGCCGCAAAGGCAAGGATGGTTTTATCTATCGTGCCTGGATGAAGAACCAGGGTATTCCTCCGGATATGTTTGAAGGCAAACCTGTAATTGGTATCTGCAATACCTGGAGCGAACTAACGCCCTGCAATGCACATTTCCGCGATCTTGCTGAAGCCATAAAAAAAGGTGTGTTGGAAGCCGGTGGTTTTCCGGTTGAATTTCCTGTAATGTCATTAGGTGAAACGTTGATTAAGCCAACAGCAATGCTTTACAGAAATTTGGTAAGCATGGATGTGGAAGAATCAATTCGTGCAAATCCTCTTGATGGCGTTGTGTTGCTTTGTGGCTGCGATAAAACAACACCATCGCTTGTGATGGGTGCATGCAGTGTAAATATTCCGACATTGGTTATATCTGGTGGTCCCATGCTGAAGGGCCATTGGAAGGGAAAAGATATTGGTACATCTGATGTGTGGCGTTTTGATGTGGCGCATAAACTGGGGCAAATATCAGCAGCAGAATTTGTAGAAGCAGAAGCCTGTATGGCTCGTACACAGGGGCATTGCGCAGTAATGGGTACAGCTTCTACCATGGCAACAATGGTTGAAGCATTGGGCCTTTCGTTACCCAACAATGCATCTATACCTGCTGCTGATGCAAGACGAAAAGTATTGTCGCAACTTTCCGGAAGGCGTATTGTGGAAATGGTAAAAGAAGAACTAATCTTATCAAAAATACTCACACGTGATGCATTTGAAAATGCCATTATGATTAACGCTGCCATTGGCGGTTCTACCAATTTTGTAATTCATTTATTAGCGATAGCAGGCAGGATGGGCGTAGAATTAAACATAGATGATTTTGATAAATATTCTCAAAATATTCCACTGCTTGCCAACATACAGCCATCTGGTGAAAACTATATGGAAGATCTTTATTACTCAGGAGGGTTGCCGGCATTGATAAAAGAAATGAAAGCTATTATTCACAACGACGCAATAACGGTTAATGGCAAAACAATGGGCGAAAACTGTGCTGCTGCAGAAGTATATGACCGCAATATTATCAGCACTATGCAGCAACCTTTTAAACCCGAATCTGGTATAGTTGTAGTGAAGGGAAACCTTGCACCAAATGGGGCAGTAATAAAACCTTCTGCTGCAAGTGCTGAATTGTTGAAGCATTCGGGCAAGGCAGTTGTTTTTGAAAACATAGAAGACTATCATGCACGTATACACGACCCTGAATTAGACATTGATGCAAACAGTATTATGGTGCTGAAAAATGTTGGGCCAAAAGGTTATCCCGGCATGGCCGAAGTGGGTAATATGGCTTTGCCTAAAAAATTATTAGAACAAGGGGTAACAGATATGGTACGTATTTCAGATGGGCGCATGAGCGGCACCGGCTTTGGAACAGTTGTATTGCATGTATCGCCGGAAGCCGCTATTGGCGGCACTTTGGCGCTGGTACAAAATGGAGACATTATCAGCCTTGATGCACATAACAGAACATTGCATTTGGAAGTTTCGGATGAAGTGCTTGCTGTGCGAAAGGCCATATGGAAGCAAACTGAAAAGATACATCCACGGGGCTATGTGCATTTGTATCAAACGCATGTGGAACAGGCGCATCTTGGTGCCGATATGGATTTTTTAAAAGGTGGTTCGGGTAGTGAAGTTGCCAGGGATTCGCATTAAGAGGGTAAATGGTGAATAGTGAATGGTGAATTTTTTGAACCGGGCATTTGTAATATATGGCATTGTCGGTTTCGTCTTCACTGACCCCGGGTTGGGTTCTGTATGCTGCATCGGGGCACACTTTGGCGTTCGGAAATTTTATCAGCAGTGCGAAGTATTCACGATTGACCATTGACTATTCACGAAAAGATTGCTTAACTAAAATAATAATTATACATGTCTGCAAAATTATTCGACGGAAAGGTTGCCATTGTTACCGGCGCAGGGCAGGGCATAGGTTTTGAAATATGCAGACAGCTTTCATTACAGGGTGCATCTATTTTATTGAACGATATTGATGAAGCATTAACTACCGAAGCTGTTGCTAAAATAAAACAGGAAGCTGATAATTGTATTGGCCTGCATGGAGATGCCGGTGATATTGTTTTTATTCAGCAAATGGTGGATAACGCAGTGAGTGCATTTGGTAAACTTGATATTATTATTGCAAATGCCGGCATTACACTCTTTGCAGATTTTTTTGAATACACACCTGAATCATTTTACAAAGTAATACATTTGAATTTGGGGGGCAGTTTCTTTTTGGCGCAGGCTGCTGCTAAACAAATGAAGGAGCAACAAACCGGTGGCAGTATTTTATTTATGAGTTCTGTAGTGGGCCACCAGGCACATAAAAACTTAGCTGCTTATGCCATCACCAAAGCAGGATTGGAAATGCTGGCTAAGAACCTTGTGATTGAATTATCTCCTTATAATATTACGGTAAACGCTATTGCACCCGGAGCAACACTTACAGAGCGAACATTGGATGATAAAGACTATGAAAAAACATGGAGCCGTATTACACCCATCGGCAGGCCAGCCACTACATTCGATATTGCTAATGCTGCATTGTTTATGGTGTCACCGAATGCAAAAAATATTACCGGGCAAAGTTTGGTGATAGATGGAGGGTGGACCTCCATCAGCCCTTCGCCCTATTAAATATTTTTAATAAAAAGTATTTTTCCCCTGGGAATAAGGTAAAAAATTATTAACGGGTTAAAAGAACAATTGATTTAGAAATGGATATTGTAGTAGAACATAAATGTTTATTGGGTGAAGGCCCGGTTTGGGACGCTCAAAGGAATATGATTTGCTGGGTGGATATTTTGAATGGGGAAATTCATGAATTTTCACCGGAACAAAAAACGCATAAAACCATTCCGGTTCATCAGATGATCGGTGCTGTAGCGATTTGTACCAATGGACATTTTATTGCCGCCTTGCAAAACGGATTTGCTTTTATTGACAGGATAAGCGGCAAAATAAAAATAATTGAAGACCCTGAATCGCATTTAACAGGTAACCGTTTTAACGATGGGAAATGTGACCCGGCCGGAAGATTTTGGGCAGGCACAATGTCGCTGAAAGACGAACAGGATATGGGTAATGTGTATACAATAAAAAATGATGTAAAGGCAATAAAAAAAATTGAAGCCGTTAGCATTTCAAATGGCATGGCATGGAGTTTAGATCATCAAACATTTTATTATATAGACACACCAACACTTCAAATAACGGCATACAATTATGAAAAAGCTACGGGGCATATCAGTAACAAAAGAACAATTATTAAAATAGCAACCGAAGATGGCTACCCCGATGGAATGACCATTGATAGGGAAGGCATGCTTTGGATTGCACATTGGGGTGGCTGGCAGGTTACAAGATGGAATCCCGGCAGTGGTGAAAAATTGTACAGTATAAAATTACCTGTGGCAAAAATTACTTCCTGCACATTCGGCGGAGAGGGCCTGGAAGATTTATACATCACTTCTGCAAAGGTCGGGCTTACTGAAGATGAATTAAAAGAGCAGCCTTTGGCAGGTTCTCTTTTTGTAATTCGTAATTGCGGATTTAAAGGAATGCCTGCATTTGAATTTGAAGTTTAATAAAAAATAATAGTGTTAAAACTCAGAAGTAGTGACACAATGAAATTTGCAGTTGTTTGTTTAATGAGATTTTAAAAAAAGAGCCTAAGAAAATTGAAACGTAAGGGTTGTATTTAAAGCTCAAAAGATAACAAGGCGTACAAGATTGCGATGCATGATAGTTCATAGAAATTAATCTGCCGGGCCTGAAAAAAAATGAAGAAGGCTTCCGAATTTTTTAAGACTTCGGAAGTCTGTACTCCCACAATATTTATGATTGAAACACTAAAAAGAATATTACTCAAAAAATCGAATAGAATCAAGATATATCGACCCGGTATCTTTTGCTTTCGATGCATGTTATTAATTAATTCCTAAAGCAGTGGGACAGCTGGTGAGTGAAGGAGAGATCATTTTGTTAATTGTAAAATAATTTATTATGAAAAAACTAATCCTGCTCATTGCAGTTGTTTTTGCAATCAGTTCATTCACCAAAAAAGAAATTAACTGGGTTGCCATTGGTGATTCAATTACCTACTTAAATGATCATCCGAATGAAACAGGCAATAGGGTTAACAAAGGGTATATGACAGGTGTCGTAGAAAAACTACCCAATATACATTTTACCAACCAGGGACATAATGGGTGGACATCGGGTAATATAGCCGGTGAAATTGAAAAACTTGGGTTAACAAAAGCAGATGTGTATTCAGTTTTTTTGGGTACCAACGATTGGTGGCAGGGCAGGCCAATTGGCACGTTGTCAGATTATCTAAATAATACGGGCAATAATACATTGTACGGATCTTACAGCATCATTATTAATAAATTGCGGAGCCTTAATCCTGCCGCTGCAATAATTCTTATTACACCAATGCAGCGTGTAGATTTTGTATACATTGCCGATATGAAAAACAATGCTTATGGTTCATACAAAGACAAGAATGGCCAGTCGCTTGCCCAGTTTGCAGAGGCGATCATAACAATAGCAAAAGTGGAAGATTTTAAAGTAGTTGACCTGTATAATAAAAGCGGTATCACATTAAATAATATGGTAAAATACAAACGTTTAAAAGATCCCCAAACAGGTGCCTATAAAAACTATCCTTATCCTGCATTTATTGATATTCCCTTTAATCCAGAAGCGGATGAATATCCATATCCCCCTGACGCTATTGATATGACCTTTGACGGCCTTCATCCATCAGATAAAGGGAATGCTGTAATTACTAAAATGCTGGTGAAGGTGATGAAGAAATATTGAATGGGCTAATAATAGATACCGGTACAAATAATGGCTGTATTAAGACATGAATAGTTTCACAATAAGGAAAATAGAAGATATCAGACAGAGCATGACAGTTGTAATTGTATTCTGATTTACTTTTACCTACAATCATTTATTGCCATAAAGAAAATCAACAAAACATGCAAGCTATACTTGGAGTTATTTTTCATTTTATCGGGGGATTTGCTTCCGGTAGTTTTTACATGCCTTATAAAAAAGTTAAAGGGTGGCACTGGGAAAGTTTCTGGATTGTGGGGGGTATTTTTTCATGGTTCATCGTGCCGCCATTGGCAGCATACCTTACCATACCGGGTTTTACTGATATTATAAAACAGGCAGGTGGATCTACTTTAGGAATCACGTATTTATTTGGCGTGCTTTGGGGCATTGGCGGATTAACCTACGGCCTTGGTGTGCGTTATCTTGGTGTTTCATTGGGCAGCAGTATTATCCTTGGCTTATGTATGGTATTTGGTGCCATCATCCCTTCCATCTATTATGATTTGTTTCCAAAAGAAGGTAAGGATACATTCTCTATGCTGATTCATACAAGCTGGGGATTAACAGTTATGGCTGGTCTTGCAGTGTGTATCATTGGTATTATTATTTGTGGTAAAGCCGGTACCATGAAAGAAAAACAGCTTTCAGCTTCAAGGGCAACAGACCCTCATGGAATAGAAATTAAAACTGAATATAAGTTTGCCTTAGGAATGTTTGTTTCAATTATTTCGGGCGTGTTAAGTGCCTGTTTCAATTTTGGTTTGGAAGCGGGAAAGCCTATGGCCGATCTGGCCAATGAAATATGGAAAACGGCCCATCCAAACCAGGGTAATTTTTTGTACCAAAACAATGTAACTTATGTGGTTGTTTTATGGGGAGGATTAACTACCAATTTTATCTGGTGTATGATTTTAAATGCACGCAATAAAACCTTTGGCGATTATTCAAATAAAAAAACGCCATTGCTAAGTAATTATATTTTTTCTGCACTCGCCGGTACTACATGGTTCCTGCAATTCTTTTTCTATGGTATGGGCGAAAGCAAACTGGGTAATGGTCCCAGCTCGTGGATATTGCATATGGCCTTTATTATACTCACAGCAAATATGTGGGGGTTGGTATTAAAAGAATGGAAAGGTGTAAACAAAAAAACACTCAGAACCATTGCCATGGGAATTATTGTCATAGTAATGGCTGTATTATTAGTTGGGCTTGGTAATAGACTGCATGAAAAATTAAAAAAAGAAAAAACTTTAACATATGTCAATAAC